>JAUZRW010000218.1 GCA_030950085.1 Anaerolineae bacterium | reverse complement strand
GCGGCGAACTGGTCACAAATACAACGCTAATCAGTATCGTTGTGTATTCTAGTGATGTGACCCATGCCGCAAAGTGCAGCGCAAGAAATAACCCTGACACCAGTACCAAGCCGAAATCGCGTTTCGTCAAATTGCGAATGTGATACCAATGGCGTTGTAGTGTAATCGGCGTGAGTAGGGCAGCCGCAATCAGCAAACGGGCAGCCGCTACCAACATAGAAGGGACACCTTCATTTTGTGCAAGTTTGACAAAAATAGATGAGACAGCGATTGCCATCACACCAAAAAAAAGCACAATAAAAACACTTGGCGGAATAGTGCGGCTTTGTGCTTGGCGTATGTTGACAGATTGCGACATGAAACTCCTAATATCGAAAATTAAGACTAGATGCAACGTGCAGGATAGCATTGCTTAAGTAGTGGCACTATAGCCAAAATCAACAGACCTGTACATGAGTCCAATTTTTAGAAGATTCTTATTGTTCAACAGACCAATTCTTATCGAAACCTAAACTGCAATGTGTTACAATGACGAACGTTGCATGAAATATCAATTTACATCCATAAGGAGATAATCATGGCTTTTGAAAAAGTTGCACTTCCCTACGCAAAAGACGCACTCGCTCCACATATTGGCGCAGACACAATGGAAGTTCATTACGAAAAACATCATACGGGCTATACTGGCAAGTTGAACGCTGCTGTTGAAGGGTCTGACCTTGCCAGCAAGAGCATTGAAGAAATTCTTGGCGATTTGAATGCCGTACCGGAAAATATCCGTACCGCAGTTCGTAATAATGGTGGCGGTTTCTACAATCACAATTTGTTCTGGCAAGTGATGTCACCCAATGGCGGTGGTGCGCCGAGTGGTGATTTAGCGGCTGCTATTGACAGTACATTCGGTAGCCTTGATGATTTTAAGAGCCAATTTTCTGCCAAAGCAGGTGGACAATTTGGTAGTGGTTGGGGCTGGCTGGTCGTCAATGGCGATGGTGGCTTGGAAGTCATCAGTACACCGAACCAAGATAACCCTCTGAGTGATGGCAAAACCCCGATTTTGGGTGTTGATGTTTGGGAACATGCGTATTACCTCAATTATCAGAATCGCCGCCCAGATTATCTCGCCGCGTTCTGGAATGTGGTCAACTGGGGTAAAGTTGCAGAACTGTACGCTGCTGCTAAATAACAGTTTGTTATAGCGGAATGGCATCTTTTTTCCTCTACAAATGACACGTTTTGTACCTCATATATGCAAATAAGTTGAACGTACATTCACAATAGATACGAGGGGCGCTACAATGGTTAGCGCCTTTTTGTTTACTCATTGGAGATAGAAAAACATGACAGATTATCGCATTGAAAAAGACTCTTTAGGTGAGGTACAAGTCCCGAAAGATGCGCTCTATGCTGCACAGACTCAACGCGCTTTGCAGAATTTCCCCATTACCGGAATGCGCCCCTATCCGGCATTTATTTGGAGCATGGTCATGATAAAACGTGCCGCAGCTGAAGTTCATAAAGACCTTGGCTTGTTGGACGAAAAAGTAGCCGATGCCATTATTCAAGCAGGGGATGAAATACTGGCAGGTCAGCATCAAGAACATTTTGTAGTTGACCCTTTCCAAGCAGGTGCAGGGACAAGCCACAATATGAACACCAATGAAGTGCTTGCTAATCGCGCTAATCAAATTCTCGGTTATGCGGTGGATGCTGACGATAAGCCTGTTCACCCTAATGACCATGTGAATATGGGACAAAGCACCAACGACACGATTCCAACAGCGATTCGACTGGGTGTTTTGTGGCGCTTAGATGAATTGCTTGATACGCTGCAACATTTTGTCGATGTGACCTACAAAAAAGCCGAAGCATGGGATGGTATTGTCAAGACAGGACGTACACACTTGCAAGATGCTGTGCCGGTTCGTTTAGGGCAAGAAGTGGGCGCGTGGGCAAAAGCAATCGAACGTCAGATGGACAAAATACGCTTTGCGGCAGAGGGTTTGCGGCGACTCGGTATCGGCGGAACTGCGGCAGGAACAGGCTTAAATGCCCATCCTGATTATCATCGTCGTATGGTGAAAAAACTGTCTGAACTGACAGGTATTGAATTACATGAGAGCGATAATCTCTTTGAATCAATGCAGTCGATGCAAGACCCTGTTTTCTTTAGCGCGGCACTGCGGAATATCGCAATGGATTTCACGCGCATCGCTAACGATATTCGTTTACTTTCGGCGGGTCCCACGACAGGCATTGCAGAATTAACCTGCCCGACAGTGCAGCCGGGGTCGTCGATTATGCCCGGTAAGGTGAATCCAGTCATGGCGGAAATGCTCAATCAGTCGATGTATCATGTGATGGGCAATGATACAGCAGTCAATATGAGTGGTGCGGCTGGTCAATTTGAACTCAATGTGATGATGCCGATTATCTCGCACAACCTGAACGAAATGATGCAAGTTGTTATTGGCTCTGTACGGGCATTCACAGATAAATTGATGGTCGATTTAGTGGCAAATGCGGAAACTGCCGAAGGTTGGTTATCACGCAATCCGATTCTGGTAACGGCGCTTAACCCGATTATTGGTTACAACAATGGTGCGAAGGTTGCCAAAAAAGCTCTGGCAGAAGGCAAAAGTGTCAAACAAGTTGTCCTCGAAATGGGCTTGATGTCCGAGGCAGAGTTGGATGAGGCGCTCAATGCCAAGTCGATGACAGAAGGTGGTATTCGTAGCTAATGTCAGGATTGGAGAGGGATATTTGTCCCTCTTTTATCTTAGCGTAGGGTAAACGCCGACTAGGTATCATAGAATGGTAGCAATCAAGGTGCAATTTGGGTGTATACTAGAGGGTAGAAACGAAAAAATAACGTCAAATAAGCAATATACAAATCATCAATGACCTGATGAGATTGAGGGAACTATGTTAATTCGACCCTTTAAGCCGGACTTTTCCCAAGCCTGTTGTGATGTGATTAATGCCAGCATCAGCGCCACGCAAGGCTTGACTGATGCGGCACGTTTCCAAGCGATATCGAAGAATGTCCCGTCTGACTTATGCGCTGATTTGCAAGCCGGATATACATTGGTGGCTGAACTCTACGGTCAGATTGTGGCGCTGGGTTCATTGACTGATGATGGCACAATTCGGCGTGTTTATATCTCGCCCGATGTTCACGGGCAAACTGTCGGACAATCCCTCATGCAAAAATTAGAAGAGGCTGCTCATATACGCGGACATCAAGAAATTCATGTTGATGCTGCTTCGAGTTCAGTCGCTTTCTATGAGAATCTCGGTTATGCGATAGTCGGTCAGGTCACTGATGATGCAGCCTTTGAAACCATGAAGATGTGCAAATCGCTTGCCGAACAAGCAGGTGTGTAGTAGTCTCACAATAATGTTCAAATTGTTATATACGTGATAGCAGTAGTTGATTGATTACTGCTTTTTAATTTGTTTGGAGGTCATGATGAATCGTGATGAAGCATGGGCAATTGTAACGGAGTTTACTGAGAGTGAGACACTGCGGCGGCACATGCTGGCTGTCGAATGTGCGATGCGCCATTATGCCCCCAAATATGACAGTGACCCTGATTTATGGGGGGTTGTTGGATTATTGCATGATTTTGATTATGAAAAATATCCTGATGTGGCAACTGATGGTCATCCCGTCGTGGGGTCGCGTATTTTGGAAGAACGCGGTGTGTCGGAAGAAATTCGACGGGCGATACTCTCTCATGCGCCGGAAATCACAGGCATTGAACCAACTTCTGACATGGAGAAGGTATTATATGCTGTCGATGAACTGACAGGTTTTTTGATTGCGGTTGCCTTAGTCCGCCCCTCAAAAAACATTCGGGATGTGAAGTGGAAATCCATCAGGAAAAAGTGGCGCATGTCCGCTTTTGCGACGGGTGTGCATCGAGATGAAATCGAAAAAGCTGTTGAATCGCTCGGTGTCGATTTGCAAGAACACGTCATGTTTGTCTTAGAGGCGATGCAGGGTTGCGCGGAGAATCTCGGCGTAGCAGGTTAACCCCACCCCTAAAATCCCCTCCCCAAAGCATTAGGAGAGGGGACTTGCAATTCTCTTGTTTAGGTTTGTACCCAGACATTTGTACCCAGACTGGCAAAATTATAGAACCACAGGGCATCTGCATTGGTCATGTTGACACAGCCATGACTCATCGGCGTGCCAAAATTGTTGTGCCAATATGTCCCGTGAAAACCATAACCCTGATAGAAATACATCACCCACTGTACATTGGGTAGATTGTAACCGGGTCCAGTCATTGTCTGTGAGGGTGTTCTGTGCCAGATAGCATATTCCCCCTGTACTGTCGGAGTCGCAGGCAGACCAGTCGAAACAATGGCGCTATATTGTAATGCGCCATCCTGATAGGCATACGCCATCTGCGTACTCAAATCGACAACTAATTCACGTCCCACACCCCAATGTGCGCCGGGGTCAACAAGATTTTCGGCAATCGTAGGGATACTCGCAAATGTGCTGACGGGTGCTGCCGACGCATCGCCACCGGGAATGGTTAACTGCATCCCAGCATAAACATGATTAGGGTCAGTGATACCGTTAGCCTCAGCAATTGTCGTCCAAGGGACACCATAATTACGTGCAATCAGCGAGAGATATTCACCGGGCGCGACAGTATGCGTCACAGAGTCTTGTGTATTGGGTGTTGGGATAATTTCCGTTATCGTTTCATTTGCTTCTGGTGCGGCTGTTTCGACAGGTTGCTGTACTTCGGAAATACTGTCTGTCCAAATTTGTAATTCTTGTCCGGGATAAACCGTATCGGGACTAGCAATATTGTTCGCAGCGAGGATTTGCTCCACTGAAACATTATATGATTCTGCTATTTGCGATAGATATTCGCCACGTTGAACAGTATGAATAACAGGTGCTGCTGCAACCAATGGATTTTCAACGACATCACCAGCGTTGGGTGCCGATAAACCCGGAATGGATAATTCTTGCCCAACAAAAATATGAGTTGGGTCGCTAATGCCGTTAGCAGCCGCCAATTCGTTTATATCAATACCGTAACGCAAGGCAATCCGAAACAGATTTTCGCCAGACTGCACTGTATGGGTACTAGAATCTTGTGCAAAAGCAGGTAGCACACTGAAACTGAATATCGCTAACAATATTAGCACTAACAGACGGTAATTCTTCATCCAAACTTCCTCTCTCATGACGACTTATTACTTAAATTCTATATCTATAAACACAATCGCACAAAGCAAGTGTTCATTTTCTAACTTATTTCAGATTTCTTACGAAGTGATTGCCCCCACTATCATTTGCCAGTACAATGCGGCATGAAACATTAACTCAGTTCAGATGGATTATTTGGGATGCTTTTACGGCTATACCGCCTAAGCGATAAATTAGGCATTGTGATGATGAAAACCAGTGCTGCTGCAATGCAATGGTTGGCTGATGGTGTCGGCGTTGTTGTTGCCATCACAGGGCGCGGCACAGGTGGCATTCTCTCGTTTGTGATGCAGATTCTTAGTCTCATCCTTAGTGGGGTGCTTGCACTTGTCAAGGCTATTGGACGCTTACTCAGTTTTGTTTGGCACGGCATTCAGGTGATTCTGGGTTTTGTCTTGCGGCGCACAGGTCGGACTGTACGGGCAGGCGGTAGTGCGATTGGTTCATCTGCCGGTGCTGCTATGGCAAGGCGAGCGGCACGCGATGAAATTGATGTGACACTCAAAGAAGACCCACTAGCAGTACAAAATCGACGCTTAAGTTATATGGTAATTTTGCTGGGTATTGTCGCTGTCGGGGCTGTTTTGTGGGCAACCAACCCGAGTCTGTCATCAGGTGGCGTTCCTGTGGCTAGTGGTAACAATGATACGAATCCGTTTTTTACAAATCCTGATAC
Organism: Anaerolineae bacterium; assembly: GCA_030950085.1. Classification (GTDB taxonomy): domain Bacteria; phylum Chloroflexota; class Anaerolineae; order Aggregatilineales; family Phototrophicaceae; genus JAUZRW01. The sequence continues at coordinate 41,171 of JAUZRW010000218.1, read as the reverse complement.
AACACCCGATGCAACCAATCAAGCAGCAGATACATCGGGCTTGCCACCTGTGATTCCGACGGCGACCCCTATCCCTGATGCGTTGCGACCACGCGGTTCGTTAGCCTATACTGTGCGCGAACGAGGTCAGACTGATATTTGGGCAATTAATGTTGGTTCGACAACACCGATTCGCTTAACCAATGATGTTGCCGATGAACGCGACCCCGAATGGAATTTAGATGGCACACGATTAGCCTATACGTCACGGCAAGATGGCAATTGGGAACTTTATGTCTATGATGTCGCCACACAAGCCGCGTCGCGTGTTACATTTGACCTTGCCTTCCAAGCGAACCCGACATGGAGTCCCGATAGTTTTTTCCTTGCTTATGAAAATTATCAAGGTGAAAACTTGGATATTTTTGCAGTGCCAATTGACGGCTCAAGCCCACCACGAGCGATTACAACGCACCCTGCGCCAGATTTCTCGCCGTCCTGGTCGCCATCAGGACGTGAAATTGCCTTTGTATCATGGCGTGAGGGCAATCAAGATATTTATGTGATTAACCTTGACGACCTGAGCATTACCAATATTACCAATACACCGCTTGTCAATGAAGACACTCCTGCATGGTCGCCGGATGGTCGGCGCATTGCTTATACGGCGCTTGAACAAGGCATAGAGACAGTCTTTGTGCAATCTTTTATTGACCTCTCGCAGCTACCAGATGTGATTGCTGTCGGGCGCACGCCAACATGGTCGCCCGATGGTAGCAGCTTAAGCTATGTCGTCGATTCAATTGATGGTAGCCGTACATTGCTCACAGCCGTAACTTTTGGCGAAGGGGGTATTCCAACCCAAGTTATTGGCTTGCCATTTGGTGCGACTGCGCCTACTTGGTCAGGGCAATTGCTTCCACCCCAATTAGTCAATAGCGGCGGCTTGCCATTAGGGGTGACTGAACCCCTATATGTTGAAGCGACAGATAATCAAGCGGACGGTCTTTATCGGTTGTTACCATTAGGCAATGTGCAGACCGAAAATCCTTTACTCAGTGATGCCGTTAACGATTCCTTCCGCGAAATGCGACAGCGCGTTTTGGATGCAACAGGTGACGACTTTTTCGCACAATTAGACGATGCTTTCTGGACACTAGACAATCGACCTGAGCCGGGCGAAGCGCGTCGTAATTGGCATATGACCGGACGGGCATTTTCGATTGCTCGTAATCGTATTTTGGGTTTTCCGCCGCAGATTGAGATAGTGCGCGAAACAATAGGTGTCGATACCTATTGGCGTGTCTATCTACGGGTGGACGAAAACTCGCAATCGGGACAATTAGGCGAACCGCTACGTCAACTGCCATGGGACTTCCTTGCTGCTACAGAAGGAGGCGATGTAGAAGCCTTTAATCAAGGTGGACGCTTACGGTCTGAAGTACCGTCTGGTTATTATGTTGACTTGACACAACTTGTTACAGATTATGAGTGGCTTCGGCAACCTGCGGGAACAGATTGGCGTGCCAATGAACGTTCTCGTAACTACTGGCTCTTTGTCAAAAATGAAAACTTAACATGGTGTGGCGCAATGCTAGAAATTTATCTGCCAACACAAATTGCAGGTTTTAACTGCGAAGCGGGGCAATAAGTCATGCAACGGTCTCCAAGTGGATTTTCTACATTTCTTTTGCTTATCGTGGCGATGGGTGCGTTTGGTGCTGTATTGTGGTTGAATTCAAATCAAGCAGAATCGGCGCAAGCTATTTTACCGGCTGATGTGCCACCTACCGAAAATCCGAATGTTGTGGCGCAGTTATTGAGTGACAATTTTGGTGATGATAGTACCCCATTACCTACTATCGAGATACCGGATGTACAACCGACACGCGCCTCTGTGATTCAACCATCCGGCGCGACTGCTACCCCTGTGAGTGCCGTAGATGTAGAAGGTGTTGCGGTTGCAGCTGTACCTGTTGGCGTGACACCGACATTACCGCCTCCAACAGCCGATGTGCCTGTTCAAGACGTGCAACGTGATTCGCAACCTTGGAGTCCGCCTGCACTGCTTCCCCCATTATCCCGTGACCCACAAGGGCGTGACCATTATTGGTTTAGGCGAGCCCTTGCCTCCAACGCCAATAATACAGCTTTATTCTATTATAGTTACGGCTCTGATGGACAAGCTAATTCAGAGCGTATTCATCATGGTATTGATATTCCTAATCCAAATGGTGAAGAAGTGTATGCCACGGCATCAGGAACAGTGGTCTTTGCCTCTGATGGGCGCTTGGGTGAAATCGACATTTTCCAGAATTCGGCGACATATGGCAACGTCGTATTAGTTAAGCATGATTTTGGCTATCAGGGACGGGCTATTTATACACTGTACGGTCATCTACAAGCATCTCTTGTCACAGAGGGCGACTACGTAGAAGCTGGGCAACCCATTGCATTAGTTGGCGATACAGGACGTGTTAGTGGTCCTCATGTGCATGTTGAAATACGTATTGCACCAGAAGGCACAAGCGAAATCCCGCGTTACGGCGATACTTACAATCCAATTCTTTGGATAGTGCCTTTTGTTGGGCATGGGGTTGTCGCGGGTCGTGTGATGGATTCTAATGGTAATTATCTTGATGATGCCATCGTGACACTGCGAAATCGCGTAACAGGATTGCTGCACCCTGCTACTGCGTCTACTTATGTGTTTGATGGGACAGTCAATGAAGTTAATTCTGACCCGATTTGGCGCGAGAATTTTGCTATTCCGGATGTACCTGTTGGACGCTACGATGTCATTGTCAGCATTGACGGACGGCGCGTTATTCGGCAAGTTGATGTCTTGGAAGGGATGACTAATTTTGTTGAGTTGCGTCCACCTGAGCCAGAACCAACTGCCACTGAAGATGAAACATCCGAAGATGATAGCGAATTTTAGACGATGAAAGACCTACGCCCTTATCATTCTCAAAGCTGCTGATAGCGTATCGCGCTAAAATGGGCTAGACTCATTTTCGTAAAGAACGATTTTTCAACCTGTTTTGGAGGTTTGTTAGATGATTTTTCGATGGCAACGACTACAGCCCTTATTTCTTCTGCTTGGGTTGTTGATATTAATATTTATTCCCCTACAAGCGCAAGATGTCGCACAATCCCTCAGTACAGATGAAACGATGACAGGGACATTGAGTGCTGAGAATCTCACGGATGTCTACCGTTTTGATGCACTTGTTGGGAGTAGTGCAACGATAACCGTTGTCAGTGATGCTGTTGCAGGTATCCTCTTGACAGATAGTAATGGCGCGACACTTGGCGAGGTGGCATCAGAAAACGGGACAGCATCGCTATCTGATGTAACAATTGCTAGTTCTGGTCAATATTACGTGACGGTATTTGCTGCATCGGGTGATGGCGATTATGACATCACACTGTCGATTAAAGGTGCGGCGGTTGATGTTGCACCGACTGAAATTGCGGATGTATCAGTTCCAGCAAACGACGATATTGTGACAAGCCTAGCCCCTTCGACAGACATTCTCATCAACAATGGTATGGAAGTGCGTCTCCAGTGGGATGCCGAAGTTGACTTGAATCTTGAAGTACGTGACCCACGCGGGAATACCCTCTATTTTGATAGTCGTACAAGTCCAATCGGTGGGGTATTCGGCTTTGATGCTAATGGCTTCTGCGAGGTGATATCGGCGGCACCAGCCGAGACAGCAACATGGCAACCCGGTTTCTTGCCATCCGGTAGCTATGAGATTCTCGTATTCTATAATCAATCATGCGAATCTGTCGCCCAAGCGACCTCATTCACAGTGTCAATTACTGTGAACGGGCAAGCACTCGATACAATTCAAGGTGTGATTCAAGCGCCACCATCACCGACGGTTAATAGTGTCTATCTCGCAAATTTTGTTGTCGCTACCGATGGAACAGCTACTGTTAATTCCGGTGGGGCATATCCTGATACCGCAATTAATCAATTATCTATTCCGGCTGCGGACTTAGTCGCTAGTGCCATTCCAATTACACGCGATGTCGTGGTACAAGGTGCGATTTTTGAGGAACAAGATTTTGTTGTTTACACATTTGGCGCACAAGCTGATGAAGTGGTCAGCGTTTCTATGAATGCCACATCGGGCAACTTGGATACATTACTCCAATTACTTGACCCGAATGGTAATTTGATTGCTGTCAATGATGATGCCAATGGTACCAATTCGCTGATAAACAATATACGCATTATCCAGACGGGTAATTATGTTGTTGTGGCGACTCGTTATGGCAAAGGTGTCGGTGGGACAGAGGGTGAGTTTGAACTGCTTGTTTCTGAAACTAGTGCTGCTTTACCGGCAGCTATTGCTGATTTGAACTTACCGCCCGGCGATATTGAGGTCTTTCTCACATGGTCAACCAATCATGACCTGCAACTTCTCGTGCGCGACCCTGTTGGACAAGCGGTCTACGATGATGAACCTGTTGTGACAAGTGGTGGCTTGTTGGCAGCGAACGGCAATGTCAATTGCCAAGCATCCGACGGAAATCCCGTATCGTATATTTACTGGCCACTTGGTTTGGCACGTCCGGGAACATATGAAACTGAAATTTGGTTCCAGAATACGTGCGATGATACTCGTATCGCAGAATTTACCTTAACCATTGTAGTCAATGACCGTGTTGCAGCAGTGCAACGTCAGGTTATCAATATTGGCGATAAATATGTCTTGAGTTTCACGATTGCAAGTGATGGTAGTACTGTCACAGCCGGAGCAGGTGGTTTTATCAGTAGTGGGACTGCGCCATTAGATATCGCCAACGAAACAATCCTTCCGATTCAGGCAGGTCAGCCTATCAATGCGTCGATTACGATTGATAATGCCTTCGATATTTATGCCTTTCAGGGGCGTGCTAATCAGGTTGTGACCATTTTCATGGAAGCGACAGCGCAAACATTGGATACTAATCTATTTCTGATTGATTCCAACGGTATCCAGATTGCCGCTAATGATGATGCCGACCCATCACAAATCACAGGTATCCAACAACGCCCGACAGATTCACTCATCAGCAACTTTACACTCCCGACAGATGGTGAATATCGGATTGTGGCGACTCGTTTTGGTACGGTTTTTGGCGGCACAATCGGGACATATCGTCTCACACTGCAAAGCAATTAACGCTAATACTAGGGCGTAGGAAACTGCGCCCTGTATCTTCGTTTGTTATGATTTCTTGTTTGACTACCTATCTTTGATAAACTGATAAACACTATCCTGCATCGTCATTTTGTGTGAGGCGAGATGAAACCCTGACAAGGGCTCATGTGCTATCAAATAACTTGATATGGTCAGACCCCATAGCCTCAGTTATACTATGCTTGTCATGAGGCATTCGATTGTTCTATCCTGTACAATCAACCCTGCCTTTGATAGGATTGTGCCTCGCGTAATATTATCGGGAAAAGGATACCAATGCCCAATCGCCTTTGGGGTCTCATCATTGTCATCGTGCTGCTTATTACAGCTTGTGCGCCAGTGCTAGAATTGCGGAATGATGCTTACTTCCAAGATACCAGCCTCGTAGATGGTGAACCTTGTTTTGCTCCCTGTTGGCGTAACCTCACACCGGGCGAAACGACATGGGATGAGGCAGAGGCAACCCTTCCCACCTTTGAGGACGTATCTAATATTAAACGGGTACGCAATCGTGATACAGGTGAAGAAATTTACAATTTTCACTATGGAGAGGGTCCACAATGTTGTCGCATCTACACACGCGATGGCAGTACGTTGGCATCGCTTTTGTTGTTAGTCGCGCCGGAAATGTCTCTCGATGCAGTGATTGAACAATATGGTGAGCCGCAGTACATTCAAGCAACTGATATAACGGATGACCAATCGTTTGTGACACTGGTTTATGTTGATGTTCCGATGTTGCTTTATATCTTCGCTGGTGGCGTAACAGACGGAGAGATTTCTGCGGATAGCGAGGTCATTGGGACAGTCTATATGGCTCCATCTGAAATGACGGCATTACTCAATGAAACAGCCATGTTCACTTGGAATAGTTATGGCGTACTCAATCAATTGATGAGTGGAGAAGCGGTTATCCCTGCATCCGCCAACAACGAAGAATCCAGTGATTCGGATTAAATAACGGGCAATTATCCCCACGCGATATTGTGGGGTTTTTATTTTACGCGCAAGCCAATTTGTGTACCGCATGGCAACCGGAAACACGTAAATCAACGCTCGTGGAGAGACCGCAAACGGTTTCTACGAAGCGAGAAAAATCTGCTATCGGTGACTATGTATCACCACATAATTTGTAACGGATTATATATACTCAAATGAGAACAGGAAAGGAGCCGGGCAAAATGACTGAAGAAGCAATTAAAGCCCCTCTCGCAGTAGAAGCAGTAGAAGAAATCAGTACAGGTGCAGCAGTTTCTGGCAAAGTAACTTATATAGGTGTCTATGGCGCAATGATAGATATCGGCGGACAAGAAGCTCTCTTACATATATCCCAAGTAGGACGTAGTGACTTCCGCAATATCGAAGACATTATCAAGGTGGGTGATGAAGTCGAAGCCTTTGTACTAAAAGTGGATAAAGAAGGTCGTGTGGCATTGACGATGGAAAAACCGCCCCAATTGCCATGGAATCAAATTCGTAAGGGCGAAACGTACAAAGGCACAGTGACGCGGATTGAAGATTATGGTGCTTTCGTCGATATCGGTGCTGTCCGTCCGGGTATGGTGCATGTTTCAGAACTGACTGATGGCTATGTGCAATCGCCCAATGATGTGGTCAAAGTCGGTGAGGAAGTTGATGTTCGTGTTATCAAACTGAATCGCAAGAATAGTCAGATTGACCTCAGCATGAAGACCCCGATGGAAGTCATTGAACAAGTCATGAGTCCAGCTGAAGATGTGCCGAGTGCTATGGAAATGGCTTTCCGTCGCGCAGAAAAACAGGCTCAACATGACCGCCGCCGCAGCAAGAAAAACCGTCGCCGCGACTATGACCAAGACGATATTATCAGCCGCACCTTGCGTAACCACTCGTCTTAGAAGCAAAAAACCTACCAATAGGGTGTAGTATTTAGCACCCTATTTATTTAATGTTCTATGCTATATGCCACTCGTTAGCAATCAATGAATTGGTCGTATCAGCCGTACTTCTAATGATGTTCCCACCTCAACCACTTGTATGTTTTCGGGAATAATCAGTAAGCCATCTGCTTTCACCATCGAAATTAATGCCCCTGAGCTTTGTGTCCCAGTCGCATAAGCAACCAATTCGCCATTTTCGCGCCGCAGTGTGACGCGAGCGAAAGTGCGCCGTCCATCAGAAGCCATCCTTTCGCCGGCAATTGCTGAAACAATGTGTGCTACATCCGGTTTCTGTGCGAGTTTAAGCAAGGCAGGGCGCACAATGACATCGTATGTCACCATGGCAGAAACAGGGTTGCCGGGTAAGCCAAAGAAGGGAATGCTGCCTAAGTGTCCAAAGGCGACAGGTTTGCCGGGACGCATATTGATACGCCAGAAATCTATTTCACCCATTTCATCCAAAATGGCGCGTACATAATCGGCTGCCCCCATAGATACCCCAGCAGAACTGATAATCACATCGGGTTTTAGAGCTAATGCCTCATTGAACAACTTACGAATAGCCTCCGAATCATCTGGCGCAATGGGTAAGCGAATAGTCTCACACCCATCTTGTGACGCGAGGGCTTGCAGAGTATAACTGTTACTATCACGAATTTTGCCGACTGTCATTGGCTCATCAAGCGCGACAAGTTCATCTCCTGTACCAATAATGACGACTCGTGGTTTGCGAATCACAGGAATAACCGATTTGCCAATAGATGCCAAAATCCCGATGTCCGCAGGTTGGATAGCTGTTCCCGAAGATAAAATTGTTTGCCCGATACGGATATTTTCACCTATAGAACGAATATTAGCCCCAATAGATGCGGCTTGGTACAGGGCAACTGTTTTGGCTAGGGTAGAGAGGTCTAATTGCGAGAAATCAGCATTGGTCGCTTCAACCGGAATAACAGCATCAGCCCCTTCTGGTACGGGTGCGCCTGTCATGATACGGGCAGCCTCACCTGATTGTAGGGCTTGATTAGGGGTTACGCCTGCCGGAATATCCATTGTAATGATTAGAGTTGTTGGGTTATCTGGACTTGCGTGGGCGCTATCATGCGCTTTAATGGCAAAACCATCCATAGCAGAATTCGCAAAGGGTGGCAAATTGATATCAGAAACAATATCTGCTGCTAAAATACGCCCTAATGATTCGGGCAAGGCAATATCTTCACTTCCTAATGGATGTATATGACTAAGAATATCAGCAATTGCATCATCGACATTACGTAAGTTGCTCATAGAAACCTTTTAACCTTCATTTTGTCAATTTTCGTCACCGATTATACCGTAATTATGATATTTCTTATGGGGTGCTATTTCGCTTTATACGCTTCCTGCTGTACAATAAGTTAATCGTTAGTCGTCTGATTCTATGGGTGGATATATGGATTCAACAACAAATACTTATCCGAAAGATTTAGAAGCACTTTTGGGCTTTTTGCCTGACTTATCACCTAATGACCGTTCTATCATTGAACGCGCTTATTATCGGGCAGAAACAGCCCATGAAACCCAAAAGCGTAAATCAGGAGAGCCTTACTTCATCCATTGTGTGGCTGTCGCCAGTATCTTAGCAGAATTGCGTTTGGATGCAGAGGTTATCGCGGCTGGTTTATTGCATGATGTTGTTGAAGATACACCGACCACTACAGAAGAATTACGAGCCGAATTTGGTACGACTATTGCCAAACTTGTAGATGGTGTGACGAAACTCACAAATTTACCCAAAGACCAGAACGGACTCAAATCGGACTCAAATCGGCAGGCTAAAACAGCCGAATCTTTCCGTAAGATGTTGTTGACGATGGATGATGATGTTCGTGTGGTTATCGTTAAGCTGGCTGACCGTCTCCACAATATGCGGACATTGGGTTATATGCCACAACATAAACAAAAACGGACTGCCCAAGAAACGCTCGATATTTTTGCGCCACTCGCTAATCGTCTTGGTATCTGGCAAATTAAGTGGGAGTTGGAAGATTTGAGTTTTCGGTATTTACAACCCGATGCCTATAGAGGGATTGCGAAAAGTTTAGATGAACGGCGTGCGAGCCGTGAAGAATATGTCAAGACTGTTGCTGAAGTTCTGCGGACTGAGTTGGCAAAATACGATATTACAACGGCGCAGATTAGCGCACGTCCCAAGCATATCTACAGTATTTATAAAAAGATGAAGCGTAAAGATTTGCCTTTAGATCAGATTTACGATGTCCGTGCCTTACGTGTCATTGTCGATGAAGACCCCCACTGTTACGTGGTTCTAGGGATAGTTCATAGGCTGTGGCGACCTATTCAGGGCGAGTTTGACGATTATATTGCTGCCCCCAAAGATAACTTCTATCGTAGCTTGCATACCGCAGTCATGGACAAACAAGGTAAGACACTAGAGGTTCAAATTCGTACCAGAAAAATGCACGAAGATGCGGAATACGGTATTGCTGCCCACTGGCGTTATAAAGAAGGACGTGGTAGCGGCAAAAAAGATAAGGGCTTTGAAGAACGTGTAGCCTATCTACGGCGCTTGATGAATTTTAACCCTGATAAAGATGAAGAAGATGCGACAACTTTCATGAGCCAAGTTCGTGAAGAAGTTTTTGAAGACCGCGTTTATGCGTTTACGCCACAGGGAGATATTATTGACTTGCCCGTCGGGGCAACACCTGTCGATTTCGCTTACTGGATTCATACCGAAATAGGTCATCGTTGCCGTGGCGCACGAATTCACGGTAAACTCGTACCGCTAAATCATCGCTTGAAGACAGGCGACCAAGTTGAAATCATGACATCGAAACGCGGTGGACCCAGTATGGATTGGTTGAATCAAGACTTAGGCTATGTTAAAACATCGCGTGCGCGTAGCAAAATCCGCCATTGGTTTCGTCAGCAGAATCGTGATGAGCATATCACGATGGGGCGCTCTGCATTGGAACGCGAGTTGAAACGCTTGGGCGTATTGGATAAACTCTCCTACGATGCCATCACGCACCTGATGGGTTATGAAAAATTAGAAGATTTACTAGCTGCGATTGGCGCAGGGGATGTCAATGGCTCAGGAATAACGCAAAAGATTCTGGAAGATGAGCGCCGTAAACGTGAGGAAGCAAAAACAGAACTCGAAAAGTTCAAACCCCGTGTACGGCAAAATATGGTATCAGACGCATCACAAGGCGTGCATATTATGGGTACAGGCGGGCTTCTTGTAAATATGGCACGTTGTTGTAGCCCAACGGCTGGCGATGACATTATTGGCTATGTGACTCGTGGGTACGGAGTCACTGTTCATCGTGTAGATTGTGTGAACGTTCACGCCATTTCGGATACAGAACGCTTGGTTGAGGTCAGCTGGGGTAGTGTGTCCGAAGAACATACCTACATCGTGCCGATTGAGGTTCTTGCACAAGACCGCGAAGGGTTGTTACGAGATATTAGCACGGTCATCGCTGATGAGAAAATTAATATCACGATGGTTGAAGTTGTCACACGTCAGCAAATTGCGACACTCTATATCAGCTTAGAGTTGCGGAATAACCATCAACTGTTGCTTGTGCTTGATAAGATAGAATGTATCGCTAGTGTGCATGAGGCGCGGCGCGTCAATCCGGGTTAAATCACTTGTTTAACAAGGTGCTTTGGCGAGATACGCGCTCCCACTTTACCATTTTGTGCGAGGCGCGTTAAAACCCCGAAAGGGGCTTTTTTCTGCAAGTCTTCCCATTTTTTATGATATGTTATAGTCATGTCGTATTCACATTGTCTCTTGTGTATGCGATAATATTCTCTTGACGGCATTGTAAATTACCTGATTACATATTGATATTATTGTAGGATATTAGGGGTTCGTAAAATGCTTTTACAGACTACTATTGCAAATCATAGTCGGCTTATTATTGCACATCCAAATTATTTGGGTCAACATCTATTACTAAATCAATTTGAGATACGATATGGTTCGGGGTATGTTCGGCTGCATGGGGACAGTCTCACTGTAGCACAAATGATATCACAAATAGAATCTGAATTGGAACCTATTGCCGAAAACAAGCACTTACCCTATCTTGTGCTTGATGAATGTGACCGTGCCACACCATCTGCATTAGATGAGATAATTCGTTTAATGCTTGACGAATTACCATCAACAAAAATCTGCATCTTAACAAGATACCTACCGCCTACCATTATCAATGATGTCTCTGTACGGGCTGTGACACAAGTTATTCCCATTGATACAGGATTGCGCCTCAGTGATTTTACAAAAATAGAAGCACGACCTCAATTAGACGTTCATGCTTTTGGCCAAGGGCGTGCTTGGGTGAATGGTCAAGAAATCACTAATTGGAGAGGGGCGCTACCCCGTAATTTGTTTTTCTATATGATTGACAACCCCATTATTACCCGCGATGCGATTTTCCGAGAATTTTGGCCATGTATGCCAGAAAATACAGCAACAAACGTTTTTTTTGTCACAAGAAAGACTGTCCATGATGCTTTGGGATTTGACCTCATAGAGTCTTCAAATCGCTTTTATCGACTAACTGATAATGTGGCGGTGACCTATGATGTGAATAATTTTCATGAATTATCTCAAAATGGCGCACTAGAACTTGATGATGCGCAGTTGATGACAGCCAATCAACTCTTCAAAAACACATTTTTACAAGGAAGCGATATGCCATGGATACAGGCGCGTCGTGAGGAACTTGAATTTCAATATCTGGTTATGTTGCGAAGCCTCGCAAAGTTGAAACAAGATTCTGGTGATTTGGAGACGGCACTGAATTTGAATATTCGTGTTCTGGCAAAGAATTGGTCAGATGAAAATGTTGCAGAAAAAATCATGGATATCTACTTGAAGCGTAACCAGCCTTGCGAGGCAGTCAAGGTTTTTGACCAAATAGAGGAGTTTTTGCAAGGACTAGGTTTAAATCCGCAAAAGACATTGCAAAATTTGGGCGATACTGCCCGTTCGCGTTGCATATAGTTAGCGTATAAAAATGATGTTGAAAGTGCTGTTAATTGAACCCTATTATGGTGGTAGTCATCAGGCGTGGGCAGATGGCTATGCCCGTCATTCACAATATGATGTGAAACTGCTGACCCTTCCGGCACAATTTTGGAAGTGGCGAATGCAAGGTGGAGCGGTGACTTTGGCGAGAATGGTGCAAGAAGGCGACTTTACACCGGATATCATACTGGTATCCGATATGATGGATGTATCGCTATTTTGCGCTATTTTACGTCAGTCCATGCATGATGTCCCCGTTGCACTCTATTTCCACGAAAACCAACTCACTTATCCACAAAATTCGCGCCAAAAACACGGATGGCAGTATGGCTTCATCAATTATGCCAGCGCAATGGCAGCAGATGTGCTTTACTTTAACAGTACCTATCATATGCAGAATTTCTTTGCTGAATTACCGCGCATGTTAAAGCACTTTGCCGATAATAATGAATCACAGACCGTCACAGAATTGCGTGAAAAATCATCTGTTTTGCCACTTGGATTAGATTTACGGCGTTTTGATGCCCATTTCGTAAATAAAGACAGCCACAGTTCACCGCTTATTGTATGGAATCATCGCTGGGAAGCAGACAAAAACCCAACAGCATTTTTCGACGCACTCTATACTTTAGCCGATGAGGGTTACGACTTCCGCCTTGCCTTGTTTGGAGAGAACTTTCGGCAGCACCCACTTGAGTTTGAAGCAGCGAAGGCGCGTTTTGGCACTAAGATAATTCAGTATGGCTATGCCGAATCATGGGCGGATTATGCCCGTACTTTGTGGCAGGCAGATTATATTGTCAGTACAGCTTATCAAGATTTCTTTGGCATCGCCGTTTCAGAAGGTATTTACTGTGATTGTGTTCCCATCCTTGCAAATCGCCTCAATTACCCATTTTTGATACCAGACAGCTATCATCGTGAGTGCTTGTTTCGGGATGGCGCTCTCAAAGGTCTTTTAGAACAACATCTCAACGGTACTATCAAAGTTGATACCACTCCCTTGAAACAAAACATCGCCCGTTACGATTGGGCGATGATGATTGGTGAATATGATAAACGGCTTGCAGGATTGCTTAGTTAAGCCTCTTCAGCTTCAAGTTTGTTGTTGATAGTATCGTCTTCAGCAATTGCTTCTAGCTTTGGCTGATACACAACAACACCTGTCACAAATTCGTCATCGTGCAGTGTAATGACAATATCACCCCCCTTACGACCACGCGGCACAAGCGGCGCACGTCCAACACGCATGTAAAGCGGCTTGCCTTTGCTAGTCATGACAATGATAGTATCGTCCTGACGACCTATCGCTACGGCAGCGACTTCTTTGCTGCCACTGGGTAAGCGCATGGTAATCACACCTTGTCCGGCACGCCCCTGAGTGGGATATTCGTCACACGATGAGATTTTGGCGATACCATCATTCGTGATAGACCATAAATACTGGCTATCATCCGCTAGGGTGACACCGACTACACTATCATCGTCACTTTTGCGCTTGATACCACGGACTCCACCGGCCGGTAGACCCATTGGGCGTACATCATCTTCATCGAAACGAATACACTGTCCGCGTGCTGTCGTTAACATAACCTGTTGCTTACCATCCGTGACAAAGGCTGCGATTAGCTTATCACCGTCATCAATTTTCATGATGGTGAATGGTTTGCTAGAAACACCCGGCAAATCTTCTAATCGGATACGTTTTATCTGGTCTTTAGCGGTTGCCAACAGCAAGTAGCCCTGATTCATAGATGGCATACAGATACCAGCAGCAATAATATCGCTAGAAGCAAGCGGTGTGAGACTGCTAAAACTCGTACCTTCGCCGACTTCGTTAATTTGGGGAAGTTGTTGCACGGGAATCGTCGCACATTCGCCATTTTGGGTAAAGAGATAGAGAATCTGTGCTGTGTTGCTTTGTAACAGTAAATACGGCGGATTCTTTGTGCGAGTCGTAACGCTCGGTTGTTCGTTGTTAAATGTACGCCCCAACTTACCATCTTCTGCTAAAATGACCCATGTGGGCTCTTCCGGCATCAAAAAGTCCGATGCACTAACACTTGATGCTGTGCCTGTGCCGATAATGGTACGGCGCGGGTCATTATATTCGTTCTTGATATTCGCCAGTTCCTCAGCAATGACAATGCGGATTCTTTTTGGGTTTGCCAGCAAATCTTCAAGCTGCTTGATGATTTTCATTTTCTCTTTGTGTTCATCTTCGATTTTCTTACGCTCAAGTGATGCGAGACGGCGTAATTGCATATCGAGAATAGCTTGTGCCTGTACTTCGCTAACCTTGATTTCTTTCATTAAATTATTGCGTGCAGTTTCTGGCGTGCGTGAGCGACGAATAATCGCAATAACTTCATCCAGATTATCAAGGGCTTTTAGCAAACCTGCTAAGATATGGGCGCGTTCTTTCGCTTTGAGGAGGTCAAATTCGCTGCGGCGGCGCACAATTTCGATACGATGCTCAAGGTACACCCGTAATGCTTGCTTTAAGGTCAGCATCCGTGGTTGACCATCCACTAATGCCAACATGATGACACTGAATGTTTCTTGCAAGGGTGTGTATTTGAACAAAGCCGCCATAATTTCGGTGGCATCCGCCCCACGTTGGAGTTCAATCACGAGCCGTACTTGATTCTGGCGGTCACTTTCATCACGTAAATCTGCCAGACCTTCTAACTTGCCTTTGGCGACTAATGAGGCAATGCGCTCAATAATGGTGGTCTTGCTAGATTGATAGGGCAGTTCGCTAACGATAATCCGAGATTTGCCACGTCCCATATCTTCAATATGAACCTTTGCCCGTAGTATGATTTTTCCACGCCCTGTAGCATAGGCTTGTGCTACAGGGTTATCTGCACCATCGTTATCTTTATGGCTATAGATAATACCACCCGTCGGGAAATCGGGACCCTTAATGAACTGCATCACTTCTTCAACCGTGATTTCGTCTGCACGCTTCCAATGACTGAGCATATAGACAAGCGCATCAACTACCTCGCCCAGATTGTGGGGCGGGATGCTGGTAGACATACCGACAGCAATACCAGATGACCCGTTAATGAGCATATTCGGTAGGCTAGAAGGCAATACAGAGGGTTCACTTAAGCTACCGTCAAAATTCTCAACAAAATCAACCGTATTTTTCTCGATATCAGATAACAATGCACCGCCAAGATGAGCCATGCGTGCTTCAGTATAGCGCATGGCTGCTGGACTATCGCCGTCGATGCTGCCGAAATTGCCTTGACCATCAACGAGCATATAGCGCATTGAAAAATTTTGTGCGAGACGTGCCATTGCATCATAGACCGATTGGTCACCATGTGGATGATATTTACCTAGTACCTCACCTACAATACGCGCACTTTTTTTGTGGCTTGTCGCCGGACGCAAACCCATGTCGTGCATGGCATACAAAATCCGTCTATGCACAGGTTTTAAGCCATCACGGGCATCTGGCAATGCCCGCGATACAATAACACTCATTGCATAATCTAAATACGCATCACGCATTTCTTGTTCAATATTTACAGATTGAACATCACCAATATCCATCTAAACCTCGTTATCTTATCTTACAACTCTCGTATGATTGTAGAAATCACTTCATTGTCTGTCAAATTAAAACATAAGTTCTAAAAAAGTGCAATTGTAATCTGACTATTGCTCTACTTTAAGCCGCTGTCTATAGAATCGCAATCAGTGTTGTGGTAGGATGCAAACAGGTTTGTATACACATTGACGGAATCTATGAGACAATTCAAAATCACTATTTTCGCAGTCATTCCAATATTTCTATTCGCAGCATGTGCGCGGCTAGAGCCTGTTCGTATTGTGGTTTCCGCGACTCCACATCCGCCAACAGCGACAACAGAAGCGACATTGATTCCAACCGTTGATTTGGTGCAACCTACAGATATTGTCGCCGTACCCAGTGACACGCCGACATTTCTACTATCATCTACCCCTACAGAAGCAGGAGATGGACGCTTTTTTGGTCCCATTGTCGGTGATGATTATACACCACCCCCTACAAGCTCACCTGTGCCAACGCAGTCGCCGGCGCCAGAACAACCGTCACCAACACCTATTCCGGAAATAGTGATAACGACACCACTTGCCAGTGTCCCTACGCTCGCTTCGGAACAAATGGGCATTCAATTATATTACAATGTAGATATAAATACATGGTGGCAACTTGTGACTGTTCGTACTCGGGCTACAGGTGTGGGTTGGATTAAAATGCAGGCTAGTTGGGAATTTCTGCAACCCAATGGTCCCAATGAATTTGAAACGACATTTCGCTTATTCCAGTCGCATGTGCAACGAGCGAACAACGAAGGCTTTAATGTGTTAATTAGTGTGGTAAAAGCCCCAGATTGGGCGCGTAATACCGTTGATGCTGATGGCCCCCCAATTGACCCCCAATTGTTAGCAAACTTCATCACATTTCTACTGGGCGCTGTTGGAGAACAAACAAGTGCTATAGAAATCTGGAATGAACCCAACCTTCAGCGTGAATGGGTTGGGGGGCTGCAATTTAATGGGGCGGGCTATATGGAAATTTTCCGACCTGCCTATGATGCGGTTCGTGCGTTTAGTCCAACCATGCCAATTGTGACAGCCGGACTTGCCCCAACTGGAACGAATCCAGAATTGGGAAGTATTGATGACCGCCTCTATTTGCAGCAGATGTATGATGCTGGTTTGCGTGATTATAATGACCCTAATTTGGCAATCGGTATTCATCCCTATAGTTGGGGTAATCCACCAGATGCACGTTGCTGTAACAATGTCGCGAATCGCGGCTGGGATGATGACCCACATTTCTTCTTCATGAACACGATTGAAGAATATCGTGACATTATGGCGCGGAATGGCTGGGCAGATAACCAAATGTGGTCAACGGAATTTGGTTGGGCAACTTGGTCAGGTATTCCATCAGAACCGCCAGAAGTCTGGATGACCTATAACACGCCCGAACAACAGGCGGAGTATACGTTACGTGCTTTTGAAATCGGACAATCCCGTGATTATATGGGTCCGATGTTCTTGTGGAATCTTAACTTTGCCAATAACACGCTGCTAGAAGAGCGTAATGAAATGGTTGGCTATAGTCTGTTCATACCAGACTTACCATTCCGACCATTATATGATGCCCTTGTTGCCCGTCCCCGATAAATAACTCATCTTGATTGAATAAAGGAAGCAAAAACGCGAGGTATCAATTACCTCGCGTTTTTATAGTTAGTCAATCAGGGGAACTTACTCGAAGAAGTCTTCGCTTTCTTTTGTTTCCTGATGATAGGTAATCGGCGCGAAAACACTACCTTCTTCAAAGGATGCGTTATCTTGCCCACGCTCTTGATAAGCATGGAAGCCTGTACCTGCCGGAATGAGTTTGCCGATGATGACATTCTCTTTCAAGCCATGGAGGGGGTCAATCTTACCCTCGATTGCGGCACCAGCTAATACCTTGATAGTATGTTGGAAGCTAGATGCTGAAAGGAAGCTATCTGTGCTGAGTGCTGCCTTTGTGATACCGAGCAAAACCGGAATACCACTTGCAGGTTCTTTGTCCTCTGCACGTAGGCTGTCATTCAGTTCCAGCAATGCCAGCTTATCTATCAGTTCACCCGGCAGTAAGTCACTACCGCCACTGCCCGTAATTTGCACCTTATTTAGCATTTTGCGTATCATTACTTCAAAATGCTTGTCTGCGATGCTCACACCTTGGCTGCGATAAACCTTCTGGATTTCGTTGAGCAGGTAAAGTTGTGTCATATCTTCACCTAATACTTTCAAAATCTGGTGGGGATTACGCGAACCTTCGGTCAATTGTTGACCAGCACGGACTGTCATACCATCAACGATAGTTTGCAGCAGACGTGAATTTGCTGGAATATCATATTCGTGTTCTTTACGCTCTTCATGGCGAACATAGACCGTATGCTGACCGTTTTCTTCTTCAATGTAGACTTCACCTTCAAGGTCAGAAACAACCTTGGTGTCGCCATCAATTTCTTGTGCGATAAGACCACCTTTTTTAACGGTGTCGCCATCTTCGACGGTTATTTCGTATCCCTCTGGGATATTATGTTCTTGATTGGTAACTTCGCTATCAATGACCAATGCAACACGGCTGCCATCTTCACGCTCACGAATGCGTAAGATGCCACCCACCTCTGTCATGACAGACTCACCCTTTGGCTTTTTACGCCCTTCAAAGAGTTCTTCCACACGCGGTAAACCAGTCGTGATATCACCACCTGCACTAGCCGTACCACCCGTATGGAATGTCCGCAATGTTAGCTGGGTACCCGGTTCACCAATAGATTGGGCGGCAATGATACCGACTGCTGTACCCACACTGACCATCTGTCCTGTACCCAAGTCGCGCCCATAACACAGCACGCAAACACCGTTCTTGAGTTGGCAGGTCATGGGACTACGAACTTCAACTTCGGCAATTTCTGGGATAGAGGCGATATATTCCGCTACTTCATCATCAAGCACACCATTTTTACCGATGATGAGTTCGCCTGTTTCTGGATGATGAATATCACGGGTAGAGCAACGCCCAACAATGCGCTCATCTATTGTTTGACCACCGACATCATCATGACGATAAATCATTTGCCCATATTCGACACCACAATCAACTTGGTTGATAATCATATCTTGTGCGACATCGACTAGACGACGGGTGAGATACCCTGCATCGGCTGTCCGCAAGGCTGTATCTGCAAGACCCTTACGCGCACCATGCGTCGAGATGAAATATTCCAGTGCCGTCAGACCTTCGCGGAAATGACTGCGAATCGGCAATTCGATAATACGACCTGATGGGTCTGCCATAAGACCACGCATACCTGCCAACTGTGTGATAGGACCAAAACCACCTTTTGTCGAACCAGAAAGTGCCATAATTGCAACTGGTCCATAAGGGTCAAGGGTGTTCTGGAGCAGTTTTTCCAGTTCAGACTTTGCGCCACTCCACTCATCAATAGCGATTTGCGACTTTTCTTCTTCGGTCATCAAGCCACGACGGAAATCGCGCTCTGCACGTTGGACATTTTTATCAGCCCGTGCCAGAATCGCATCGCGTTCAGTGGGGATAGTTAGGTCGGTCACAGCCATAGTTGTACCGGATACTGTCGCGTAGCGGAAACCATAGTCTTTGATTTTGTCTACGATATCGGTTGTAGTTTCGGAACCGACACGGGTATACGCCTGCGAAACCAGTTTTTGTAAACCCTTTTTGCCCAACGTTTCTTGAACATAACGTAGTTCGTTTGGCAGAATCCGGTTGAAAATAGCACGACCAACAGTTGTCGGTTCAGGTTGGCTTTGCGGCGACTGATTATCGTACACATTGCCCAGCAAAATTGGGTCATGTAATTCAACCACACCTAAATTGTAAAGGTATTCAACCTCATCATGGTCAACAACATGGCGACGTTGGTGCAAGTTTGTGATTTCGAGTTGGTCTTGCCAATCACGTTTTTCAATGATGTCACGCATGACAACGGTGTTGACAAGCATGGCATCGACTTCACCTTCGACCAATGCTCGTAGTGTTCTTTCAACAGCCGTTTCCAGAACTTTTTGTTGTCCGTTTTCGTCTTCTTCGGTAATGTCATGATACAGTACCATACTCGGCACATCGCGGTGCTGAGTGTAATAATAACCATTGGAACGGAAGGCGATACCCAACTTAACACCAGCATCGTAGATATTTTCAATGCTGCGGAATCGCTCGGCATTTTCTTTGCGTGCCACAATTTCTACACTGGGATCCATCGTCAGATAGTAGATACCCAACACCATATCTTTTGATGGAGCAACAATCGGCTGACCATCGGATGGTTTGAGCAAGTTATGGGTACTCAACATCAAGTTACGAGATTCTTGCACCGCTTTTTCGCTCAAGGGTACATGAACAGCCATCTGGTCGCCATCAAAGTCAGCATTGAAAGCAGAACAGACTAAGGGATGGATTTGAATAGCTTTGCCTTCAACCAATTGCGGCTCAAATGCTTGGATACCGAGACGATGTAGGGTAGGCGCACGATTCAGTAGTACCGGACGTGCTTTAATAACTTCTTCCAACACTTCCCAAACTTCTGGTTTTTCACGCTCGATGATGCGTTTAGCACCCTTCACGTTACTCGCATAGTTGTATTCTACCAATTTGCTAATCACAAAAGGGCGATACAGTTCAAGTGCCATTGTCTTGGGTAGACCACACTGATGTAACTTGAGACGGGGTCCAATGACGATTACCGAACGACCTGAATAATCGACACGTTTACCCAGTAGATTGCGGCGGAAGCGCCCTTTCTTTCCCTTAAGCATATCGCTGAGGGATTTTAGTTCACGCCGACCACGCCGACTGAGTGCCTTACCACGCTGGCTATTGTCGATTAAGCTATCGACAGCCTCTTGTAGCATCCGTTTTTCGTTGCGAACAATGACATCCGGCGCACCGAGTTCCAATAGATGCTTAAGACGGTTGTTGCGGTTAATCACACGCCGATAAAGGTCGTTTAAATCACTTGTGGCGAAACGCCCACCATCTAATTGCACCATAGGACGCAAATCGGGTGGGATAACAGGCAGCACAGTGAGAATCATCCATTCTGGTTGATTTGTACTGCTCTTCAGGCTTTCGACCACCCGTAGGCGCTTGGTAGCCTTCTTTTTGCGTTGCTTAGAGCCTGTAGTACGGACTTCATGCCACAGTTCCTTCGACATCTTCTCAAGGTCAATATGTTTGAGAATTTCATAGAATGCCTCAGCACCCATATTTGCCTGAAAGACATTACCATATTTACTCTTGAGTTCACGATAGCGATTTTCTGACAGAAACTGTAGTGTCTGTAAGTCTTTCAATTCCTGAATCTGTTTTTCTGCACTCTGGCGAATATTGCTCAGACGTGTTTCCAAATCTTCAAGATGGACATCTAAGGTGCTGTTGACTTCAGTTGATACACTGTCAATTTCTTCACTGAGTTTAGCGAGTTCTTGCTGGCGCATATCTTCAATCTCGGTTTTGAGATTGTCCAGATAGAGGTTAACTTCTTCTTGAATAAGCGTGAGGTGGTCATTACCCACTTTTTCGCCCTTAGCGACAATGACCTTGTCTGCCTTCTCGAAATTAACATCAGAAGATGCAGTTTTGCCTTTTTGCGATTCAATGCGCTCTTGTACAGTTCGCGCCTCTTGCATAATTTCGTCGCTCAGGCGAGTGAATTCATTATCAAAGTGCTTGGTAACGGCGAGAGCGCGGTCTTCATATTGATTGACGAAATCATCATGATTCCCACGTATTTCGCTCATGCGTTCTTGAATGTCGCCACCGAGTTCCTTCTCTTTGAAATCGAGTTCTTTCTTGATGCGACCAATGGCACGGTTACGCGCATCTTCATCGACCCCTGTAATCACGTACTGTGCAAAGTATAGGACACGGTCTAGGTTACGGCGACTTACATCTAAGAGTAAGCCAAGGTAGCTGGGTACACGACGGGTATACCAGACATGAGCGACTGGGGCAGCCAGTTGAATATGTCCCATCCGTTCACGACGAACAGACGAACGGGTTACTTCAACACCACACTTATCGCAGACGATACCACGATAACGGATGTTCTTATACTTACCGCAATAGCATTGCCAGTCCCGTGTGGGTCCGAAAATAGCCTCGCAGAAGAGACCGTCTCTTTCAGGGCGTAAACGACGATAGTTGATTGTTTCCGGTTTGGTTACTTCCCCGTATGACCATGAGTGTATCTGTTCCGGCGATGCCAGACTGATACGAAGTGCGCTGAATTCTTTCGCCTCCAAGGCGTATCCTCCTCTGCGCTAGATAATACGTATATTATTGGTGGAAAATCTGTTAATTGTGAGGTGTTGATGGTTCAAAATTGATACCTATGTAGACGATAAAACAGCATTTTGGAATTGATTATATCCCCTTGCTGAGTTTTGATTGCAAAAACATATAGGCAACCATAGAAAACACATTCTACCCACCTTTGTAATATTTGTCAAGGGAGGATTGTGTGTTGTTGAAATACATTTGTATAAATTTTTTGCACCTAATCACAGTATAAGTGATTGAATAGGCGTTTGTCAATTGTTGGATAGGGACAAAACCCCCCACCCAATAAAAGTATATTTAGACACGAACGACTGTACCACAATATTTACAGGTAATTTCATTCGCGCCGGCTGCAAGTTTAGATAGACTCCCACCACAGTTCGGGCAATCTGTTGGTGCATTCCGCAACCGTTCAATCAATTCAGGGTCTTCTTCAACGGTGCTTTCTGCTGAAATTGTGCCTTTGACCACGCGCTTAACTTCTTTTGCCCATTGTTTGGAGTCAATGCCGCCTTTGATTTCAAGTGTCAGTTCGGCATAAGGCGCACCAGAACCCATCTTCATGTGCATCATATCTTTACCGCCGAACATCCCCTTATCTTCGGGAGTGACATCAGTGACTGTTGGTACAGGCACTTCCCACAAGATTTCTTGGGTTTGCTTGCCGCCGAACATGCCGAATTTCTTGCCCGTTTTTTCATTTTGCTCAAAGATAATGCGTTGGTCTGTGACGAATAAGAAACCGTCCGGCTTATCTTTACCATCATCCCACTCCGCCTCGGCAGCCATATATAAGCCTTCACCGGCATTCAAATTGAATCCGGCTTCATCCATCCAACCTAAATATTTTTCAATTTTTGCCAGCGTTTGTTTGGTTTTATTGGATTCAGTGTTGACTTCGTTGTATAAGGCTTTGACCTTTTCTTCCGAAGCATCGACTTTGGCATCTAGGGTATCGAGCATTGCACTGAGTTTATCTGCCACACTCTTTGTTGCCGATGTCACCTTGCCTGTATCGAGACGATTGGTGTAGGCTTCGCAGCGTGCAAGGTCATCTTCTAACTCTTCGACCTCTTCTTCGAGCCAATCTTCAATTTTGTCGTTGACATCATCCCACTGTTCGGCAAGCACATCAATCTTGTCTTCCAGATAAGAATGATATTTATACCCTTTGTCTCGTATCTCTTCGATACCATCCGGCAATTGCTCAATGAAGTTGCCGAGTTGAGTCGTTTCGGTTACAAGGTCGGTCATCTTGACACGCCTGATGAGGTCATTGTAGCGTTGACGAACTGCCTCAACAGCAGACGTGATTTCTACTGTTTCTTCTTCGGATAGCGCCGCGCCTTTTTCTTCGACTTCTTTACCTTCTTTGGCAATACCCTGACTTTTTTGCTTCAAGCGGTCAGCAAGGCTAGAGGCTTTTTGCTCTTTAGCCTGTTTACGATCCATAAACACTGATGCGGTATGCTTCTTGACCTGCTCTTTTTCAGCAGGGGCTTTTGCCAACCTCTTTTGCTTCATCCGTTCAGCTAAAGACGGTCTTTTTTTACTGGGCATGGAAATTTACCTCAAATCTATGAACAAAACTATTCGATATCTCTATTCTAAGCAAAACTTGATTTGACGAAAGCAAGATTGGCAAGAAAACAGTTGTTACTGGGTATCCTCGGTGATACTATCACCAATCTTGTACCGTAGATAACTTTCCATGAAGTCATCGAGTTTGCCATCTAATACTGATTGTGCCTGACTGGTTTCGTGGCGAGTACGCAAATCCTTCACCATCTGATAAGGGTGCAAGACATAAGACCGAATCTGATTACCCCAGCCAGCATCGACATTTTCACCTTTTAGAGCCGCAATCTCAGCATCTTGTTTTTGCCGTTCCAACTCTAATAAACGCGCTTTCAAAACGCGCAAAGCCTGTTCTTTGTTTTGGAGTTGGCTTTTCTGATTTTGTGATTGTACCACTGTTCCAGTCGGAAGATGAGTAATACGCACTGCTGAATCAGTTGTATTAACACTTTGTCCACCGGGACCCGATGCACGGTATTTATCAACGCGAATATCAGCTTCTTTAACCTCTATTTCGATTTCGCCTGCAATGTCAGGATACAATTCGACCTTTGCAAATGACGTATGGCGACGACTGTTCGAGTCATAGGGGCTAATGCGAACTAAGCGATGCACACCTTGTTCACTTTGGAGATAGCCATAGGCGTAATCACCCTTGACGCTAATCGTTACACTCTTAATGCCTGCCTCTTCACCATGTGTTTTTTCGATGATGTCATATTTATAGCCACTCTGGTCAAACCAACGGAGGTACATGCGCTCTAGCATTTGCGCCCAATCTTGTGCCTCTGTTCCGCCAGCACCCGCATGAATGGATAGAATGGCATCTTCGGCATCGTAATCACCGGATAGCATAGCTTGTAGCGATAGTTCATCAAAGATTTTGACGAGTGCTTCACCTTCGCTATTCAATTCCTCTGCTAAATCAGGGTCATCTAATTCGGCTAACTCAATGGTATCTTCAAAACGCTGCAATACTTTTTGCCACTTATCAACTTGATTTTTCAGACGTGACATACGCTGCATCTTTTTCTGTGCATTGTCCGAATCATTCCAGAAATCGGGCGCTGAGGCTTCTTCTTCCAAGACACGGATTTCTTGGGCTTTTGCTTCAATATTCAATTGTTGCATCATCTGGGTGATTTGGTCACGCATACCCGATAAAGTATTGATTAGATTATCCATCTATGAATCTCACTTTTGCTCTGGTTGACGATAGGTTCAAGAATGACGTTGGCGGTGGGCTTCGTACATGAAAATAGCCCCACTGACTGATACATTCAGCGAGTCTGATAAACGTCCTATCATGGGGATTTTGACCAGCGCGTCAGAGTGGTTGACCCATATATCCTCTAATCCTGTATCTTCTGTACCCAACAAAATTGCCGTCGGATGTTCAGTAAAATCGAAGTCGTATAGATTCATTGTACCATCAAGGTGTGTTGCCACAAGAGAAATCTGCTTTTCTGCGAAGAAATCTAAGGCTTCAAATGTTGTCATCTGATAAATATTATCGAGAAAAACTGCCCCTGTACTGGCACGAATGATATTGGGATTGTAACTATCAAGCGGCGTATCAATCAAGAATATCGTATCAAAGCCTATGGCATCGGCTGTTCGCAGTAGTGCGCCGATATTGCCCGGTTTACTCAGCTTGACCAGCCCTAATATGTTATCTGAATGGCTTTTTTCAGCATCTTTGACCGTTAATTGCTGTTTTTGCTGCATAATAGCGACTAATCCGCCGGGATTTTGCCGATAGCTGGCTTTTTCCATCAATTCAGGCGATACATCATATATTTCGCTATCGCTTAATGTATCGAGCAAAGATTTATCAGCGTCTGTTGCCAACGATTCACAATAAAATACGAATTCTACTGTGTAGTGACACGCTAAAGCCCGTTCAAGGTCACGGGCATAATCAATCAAAAAAAGATTGTGTTTTTGGCGTTCGCGCTTGCTGACTAGCTTAGTTGCCAATTTGATTTTGCTATTCTGGAAGCTAGTAATGGTTGACCGCGACATGCTATGTTTTGTCTTCAAACAAACTATTCACGAAATTTTCAGGATTGAAGTAAACCAAATCATCAACACCTTCGCCCAAACCGATAAATTGCACTGGAACATCAAGGTCATTGTAGACCGAGAAAATCATACCACCTTTGGCAGTGCCGTCTAACTTAGTAATGACGAGTCCACTAATATCGACTGAATCAGAGAATTTCATCCCTTGCTGAAGCGCATTTTGTCCGGTTGTACCATCAAGCACAAGCAGTATCTCATGGGGTGCATCGGGAACAGCTTTTTCGATGACTCCCTCAATTTTGGCGAGTTCTGCCATTAGATTATAGTTGTTGTGTAAGCGTCCGGCGGTATCTATGATGAGAATTTCTGCCTTGCGTGCTTTTGCCGCTTCAATAGCATCATAGACGACTGCACCGGGGTCACTACCCGGTTTATTAGCAATAACAGGCACATCAATCCGTTCACCCCATCGCTGGATTTGTTCGATAGCGGCAGCCCGAAATGTATCGGCTGCGGCTATCATGACATTTCGTCCGGCACGTTTGAGACGATTAGCAATTTTGGCAATCGACGTGGTTTTTCCAGAACCATTGACACCCACAATCAGAATAATGGATAAGTCACGCCCACTGATATTTAAGGGACGCGGGGGATGGTCTAGTAATGCTTCTAGTGATTCTTTGACTAATTTTTCTAGCTGGTCTGCTTTGGTAATTCCTTGACTGGCAACTTCATCGCGCACAAAATCCATGACAGTTTGGGTAGTCTCAAGCCCTAAATCTGCTTGAATCAGCAGCGCCTCAAGGTCATCCCATGTCTCATCGTCAATGTCACTATTGCCGAATATTTGCGTGATGCGACCAAAAAATGAGCCGCGTGTTTTGCTTAATCCTCGCCGAAAAATACCCACGTTATCGTTGTCTCCACTATCCCTATTGATACAAATTTAAGTCGAGTATACTTGTGGCGCGAAATCTAAACAAGACCACTGATACAGACTATAATAGGTTTCATATAGTAATGGAGTAACGATGCCTAACGAATTGACTCATCTGGATAAACACGGTAAAGCCGATATGGTGGATGTGGGTGATAAGCCGGATACTGACCGTATTGCAATTGCCGAAGGTGCGGTGTATGTTCAGCCCGATACGTTGCGTCTCATCAAAGAGGGCAATATGAAAAAAGGGGATGTCTTAACAGTGGCCCGTATTGCGGGAATTATGGGTGCTAAGAAAACATCGGAACTCATCCCTTTGTGCCATCCTGTGCCAATTACGAAAATTGCTGTCGATATTTGGTTAGATGACGAGACGAATGCTATTCGCATCAAGGCAATGGCGCGAACTGTTGGCAAAACAGGCATTGAAATGGAAGTGTTAACTGCCGTGAGCATCGCCGCCCTGACAATTTATGATATGGCAAAAGCGGTTGACCGCACGATGCGAATCGGTGATATTCGCTTGCTAGAAAAACATGGTGGAATGCGCGGTGATTATATTGCGGAGGACTGATGCAAATCGAAGTTTTGTTATTTGCGACACTCAGAGATTTAGCAGGTAAAAAGAAAATTGTGCTGTCTATAGCAGGTGAAAGCACAACCATTAAGCATGTACGGCAACAGATGATAGACCGCTATCCGAATATGGAAGCGAACTTGAAAATTGCATCTGCCGCGCTGAATGATGAATTTGTTTTTGATAGCGATATCGTCAACGATGGGGGTGAAGTGGCATTCTTCCCACCTGTGAGTGGGGGAAGTGGCGATTATCCCGAAATTTTCCGTTTGCCGACTGAGCCTGTTGACCATGACGAAATCGTCGCAGCGATAACCACTCCTGCAACAGGGGCTGTTTGCTTGTTTAGTGGTATGGTACGTGGCGAGACGAAAAAAGAGGGGCATCTGCCCAAAACGGAATATTTAGAATACGAAGCATACGAGTCGATGGCGATAGCAAAGATGCAGCAAGTCGCCAACGAAATCCGAGACCGTTATCCACTGGTACAAGGAATCGCTATTATGCAGCGTATCGGCAAATTGAAAGTTGGGCAGAATACAGTATTGATTGCTTGTTCGTCAGGGCATCGAGACGAAGGATGTTTTGAGGCGGCACGCTATGGTATTGACCGCCTGAAAGAGATTGTGCCTGTCTGGAAAAAAGAGGTAGGTGCGGATGGCGAAACATGGATTGAAGGCGGCTATGTGCCGAGTCCCGATGACCGCATCTCATAGCAACGCTAGAAATCAGGAGTTTGCTGTGGTACAAAACACGGCTGGACAAATCGTTGGACAGTAATTCAGGTTACTGTACCGTACACTTCTTGAGGAGGGGCAAATGACAAGACGTGTAGTTGTCACCGGGTTAGGTCTTGTAACGGCACTAGGCAATAACGTTCAAGATACATGGCAGAACATCAAAAATGGTGTCTGTGGTATTGACTATATTACCTATTTCGATGCCAGCAGATTTAATGTGAAAATTGCAGCAGAGGTCAAAGATTTTGACCCACTCGACTACATGGCTGCTAAAGAGGTTCGCCGCCTAGATTATCACCAACATTACATCGTTGCGGCAGCACAAGAAGCACTCAAAGATTCAGGTTTTGAAATTACCCAAGATAATGCGTCACGAAGCAGTATGTTCATTGCATCGTCAACGGGTGGTCTCAAACGTTATGCAGAATACATGGATTTAATTCGTGCAACAGGTAATCCGCGCAAAATGACCCCTTTTGCGATTCCGATGTTGCTTGTCAATGCGGGCAATAATATTGTTGCTATTCAAACAGGGGCAACGGGTCCCTCACAGGTATTGGTTTCTGCTTGTGCGACAGGGGCAGATAATATTGGCTATGCGTATACCCTCATCAAAGCAGGTCGTGTTGATAGGGCATTGGCAGGTTGCTCAGATTATCCGATACTCGACTTAGGGATTGCAGCATTTGATAAGATGCGAGCGATGTCCCGTCACCCTGACCCCAAAACAGCCTTGCGCCCCTTTGATAAAGACCGTACAGGCATGATTTTTGGAGACGGTTGCGGCGTTTTGGCAATTGAAGATTTGGAATCGGCTAAAAAGCGTGGGGCGAATATTCTAGTAGAATTGGTCGGATGGGGTTCATCCACGGATGCTTTTCATCGCACAGCACCCTTGCCCGATGGTCGTGGGGCATCAGAAGCCATGCAGTTCGCATTAGATGATGCACAATTGAATCCCGAAGATATTGATTTTATTAGCGCCCATGGCACATCAACATTGCTCAATGACCCAATGGAAACGACAGCTATCAAGCGTGTTTTTGGCGACCATGCCTATAAAATCCCTATCAGTGCAACAAAGCCGATGACAGGGCATAGTATGGGCGCGACATCGGCAATGGAGGCTGCATTTACAGTTCTTTCTATTTGTGAACAACTTGCACCTCCAACACTGAATCATGATAATCCTGACCCCTTATGTGACTTGGATTATGTACCTCATACAGCACGCAATATTCGTATAAAATACGCCATGACCAATTCATTTGGCTTTGGTGGACACAATGCAGC
This sequence comes from Anaerolineae bacterium, assembly GCA_030950085.1. Classification (GTDB taxonomy): domain Bacteria; phylum Chloroflexota; class Anaerolineae; order Aggregatilineales; family Phototrophicaceae; genus JAUZRW01. Next base: position 11,971 of record JAUZRW010000218.1, on the reverse strand, counting down.
ATTAATCTTTAGGAGATTCGATGGTTGAAATAAATAAGCAAATTCAAGAGTTTGAGGAAATTCTCGGCGTAAAATTCCGAGAACCAGAAATGCTCCAACGGGCGTTGACACATCGCTCTTTTGTCAATGAGGTCGAAGGCGATATGCGAGATAATGAACGCTTGGAATTTTTGGGCGATGCGATTTTAGATTTTGTTGTCGGAGATATGTTGTTTCGTCGTTTTGTGGATGTATCTGAAGGGGAGCTAACCCAATTACGTGCGGCTCTCGTTCGGACAGATTCACTGGCGATGCTTGCCTCCGATTGTCGATTAGGCGAATTTTTGCTGATTGGCAAGGGTGAAGAACATAGCGGCGGACGGACTCGCGTCAATACGCTTTGTTGCGGTTTCGAGGCGGTGATTGCGGCTATTTACATGGATAGCGGTCTGGATGCTGTGAAGCAATTTGCGATTCCCCGTTTAGAGGCATTGCTGGAATATGTGCTGGAAAACAATTTACACAAAGATGCTCGTAGCATGTTACAAGAGCGCACACAAGCAGAACTCCGTGTGACACCAGTATATCGCCTCATAGATGCGTCGGGACCCGACCATGAGAAAGAATTTTTCCTTGAGGTTGTGGTTGGTGATGTTGTCATCGGAGCAGGGGTAGGGACAAGCAAGCGTTCAGCAGCACAATCGGCGGCGCGTGCGGCACTACAACGTCTAGAAGATGTCGGCTGGTCTGAAGAGGCACAGTTAATGATTGCTGCCCTCGATGATAACTCAGATGCAGCCAATGAAGCCTCTGATGAAGCCAACGAAGAGGTCAGTGGTGCAGTCAATATTGAGGCGGTTACACCACAGGCATCATAATCAGGCTCTCGCAAAAAGTGGCTCTATAATTCGTAGGGGTTTAGCGTGCTAAATCCCAATTCGATTTGATTTAATATATTGCCAATGTAGAATCTGGAAAACACTTAGACTAAAGATGCCCCGCAAAAACGCAAAGAATCCTATTCAAATTATGCTCTGCGTCTCTATGTTACGCTTTTTCTAAACAATACAAGCTCTATTGTCGAATAATGATTTCCACAACTGCCAAACGATGGTCAGAGGCAGCATGGGCAGGTCTATCATTCATCACATTTGTACCGGATGGTTGCAATGTTTGAGACCATAACCACAAGTAATCATAGCGTGCAGGTGGTAAGTTGGCGCGTCGTAAGGTTGCCGATAATGTCAGATTCGTACCAGCGAATGGGTCAATAAATGGCGTATCATACATGCGTTGAATTAGAGGCGAACTCGGTACATTGTTGAATGTGCCACCGAGTAAGGCACGCCCTAACTGCTGTCCATAATCATCTTCGACATGCCGTGCAATAATATCTAAAATTTGGCTGAGTTGTTGTTCCTGATTATTTTCTTGTACGGATTGTTCTGAACTTTGTAGCAACACCCCCAATGATGTATTGTAAATCGTCACGGGTCCATTGTCGGGGATAATTTGCACCCGTTGTAAGGCTGTTTGTTGTCCAATAAAGCGCCCTGTTTCAGATTCGATGCTATTGAGCAATTCGCCATCATCAAAAGCAATCGGTACTCTCGATAAAACAGCTAAACCCTGTAACCCTTCATTTGCTGCAAAAAAGCGTTTGTCCATGCCGCGATTATCGCCCTGACTAATGGCAATCGCACTGATGCGCCGTGCAAGCCACAACGATTGGTCAACCCCATAACTCGTTAAGCGCCCTGCTTCCACCTCTTGCAATAAGACAACATCTGCGCCACTTTCATATATTGTGACAGCGACATCTTCCAAACTATAGGCGAAAAACTCACTGTATCCGCCATGAATATTCCATGTACCCACTCGAATCCTATCGACATTGACAACGGGTAGTACCTGCGGCGGAAGCGATAGACGATAACTGCCAGCAGTGGCGACAGCGACGATAACCAGCACAATCAACGAAATAATAGGTTTTGCGCCCGACCACGGAATGCGGCGAGTCGATTGAATCATCGGCAGTGTGGATAAGAATGCCGCGAACAAAATTAACGCCAGTCCCATACCCCGTAATCCACGCAATAGCGGCGGAATAACATTGTTCAATCTATCTAATGGTGCTGCGAGTTGCTGTACGAAGGCATAATCATAAGTAAAAATATCTACCCCGACGAATAAGGCAAATATCAGCATAGATAATACAAGCCACAAACCGCCGAAATTATGTTCGTTTTCAGTTTTAGGTCGAACAAACCACCACCAAATCATGGACGCTGCAAATTGACATATTCCCAGTAAAATACCACCAATAGGAGTCACGGCTGCACCACCACTAATTGCAATCGTAATTTGTGTGAGTCGCGTCCCGAAAACGAGCAATAGTGCCATGAAAATCAACCATATCCAACCGCGTGTGTTGGGGGCAAATGGGGCAATGAGTTGGCGAGCTTGAGAGCGCACCGTCGGAATCAGAGGTAGTAAGGTGGCAGCCAGTACAAGCGGCACGAATACCGTGTAAAGTTCTGTACCGCTACGTCCCATAATGGTATTCGGCAATGCGAGTAACGAAAATTCTAAGAATAATAATCCACCCAAGCCGATTGCCCCCCATATGGTCAATTTGCCTTTATTGAGGTCAATCCGTGTACCATCACTCAGTTGGCTACGTTCAATTTGAGGTTTTCGGAATGTGTTAATTAAGGCCAGCACGACAACTGTTACCGACAAAGCCAGTTGTGGATTGGCAAATTGCGAAGTCCAAGTTGGGTCGGATGTACTGCCAAATGCTCGTATCATCTGGTCAGCAGCAAAGCCAAGAATAAAAAAGTACGGAAATTTTGTTGCTCGCTGGCTGACTAAAAGCAGAATGTATATTAATCCGCCACCGACAGCCAATATTGCGCCCATCGTACTCGAAATACCTGTGTCGGGGATGGTCATTGCCGCACGTCCAAATGCCCCTAAGCCGACTGCCACAATGAACATAAAACGCACGCGCCCTAATAAGAGCAATAATACAGGGAGTGCCAGCATGACACCTAGTAAGATAATCTCGTTGCTGACCGTACTCGGCAGAATGACACCCGATACAGACGTATCAAATTCAATCTCGCGCAGGGTGTAACTATCAAATAGACTGGCACTCTGGATATGTGAATACAAGTCGCCAACTAACATTCGCATCGCTTGTACAAAAAACAGTCCCATTAATCCTGCTTCAAGGAAGTGTAAAATAGGCTGGATAGTGGTCTGAAAACGTTTAATCATGCTTGCTCCGCATCGAAATTTTGCTAAGTCGGTCTGCACAAATCATACATTACCGCTATAATCGCGCAAATTTGCCAACATAAAAAGGGGAATTGGTTTGAAAAAAGCAGACATTATCCTTAAAGGTGGCACGATTATCACCATGAATGACAATTTTGATATCATTCATGATGGCATGGTCGTGATTTCTAATACCAAACTGGTCGCTGTTGGGTCATGTACCGAACTCGAAAAACAATACGAATCATCTGATACCATTGATTGTAGCGGACATTATATTATGCCGGGTTTGGTCAATGCCCATACCCATGTGCCAATGACACTGTTGAGGGCAATGGCAGATGACTTGCGCCTCGATGTTTGGCTCATGGGCTATATCATGCCAGTCGAGCGTGAATTTGTCAGCCCAGAGTTCGTGAAACTCGGAACGACTTTAGCCTGTGCGGAAATGATTCGCGGTGGTGTGACCGCATTTTCCGATATGTACTACTTTGAATCCGACATTGCACAAGCAACGGTTGATGCTGGTTTGCGTGCATTTTTGGGCGAGTCGATTCTAAAGTACCCGACACCCGATGCTGCGACCTACGAAGAAAGTCTGGACTATACACGCGAATTTATCGAGCAGTGGAAAGACCATCCACTGATTACGCCGTCGATTGCGCCTCATGCCCCCTATTCTAATACCGAAGAAACACTCAAGCGCAGTGTCGAATTGGCGAAAGAATATGGCTTCCCGATGATGATTCACATTGCAGAAACGGCGCGTGAAGTCGAAGATAGTATGAATCAGTATGATAAAACCGTTGTGCCATGGGTCAAAGACCAAGGCGTGCTAGATGTACCGATTATCGCTGCCCACTGTGTTCATATTGATGAACATGAAATGCGGATGCTCAAAAAATATGGTGCGTCAGTCGCTCATTGTCCCTCTGCAAACTTGAAACTCGCTAGTGGAATTGCGCCGATTTCTCAAATGTTAGAGATGGGTCTCAATGTAGCCATTGGAACAGATGGACCTGCCAGTAATAATGACCTTGATATGTTTGAGGAAATGCGACTAGCAGCTTTACTTGCAAAAGTCACCCCCAATAACCCAACGGCACTGCCCGCAAAACAGGCTTTACAGATGGCGACAGTCAACGGGGCGCGTGCATTAGGATTAGGCGATGTGACAGGTAGCTTAGAAGTCGGTAAATTTGCAGATGTGGTGGTGGTTAATGCCCATCCACTACACAATGTTCCACGCTTTGATGTCAATCCCGATGCGCCGTACTCACAAATTGTCTATTCTGCCAAAAGTAGCGATGTGCAGCATACGATTTGCCACGGTAAGATACTCATGCGTGACCGTGACCTGCTAACGATTGATGAAACAGCACTGAAAGAAGAAGCGGCTTCTTATGCCGAACGAGTGGGTAAATTCTTGGGCGAAGTCGAAGAAAATCCGCTTCGTAAGTTGGTAGCTGTGGGTGTTGGTGTTGAACGGGCAGAGAGTTTCGAGATTCAGGTGAAGGCTAAAATCGAAGACCCGTCCGTTATTGAGGAATTACTCAGTCACAAAGATTCAGAGGTCTTACGGGCAGTGCATTATCGCCAATATGATACGTATTTCATATTCGATGAACAAGATAAGGGCAGAATTCGCTATCGTGAGGATGACCGGATTGACCTTGAGGGGAATGTTGAGTCAGTACGGATGCGCTTGACATATACATCAGCCGAAAAAGAACGTGTCTTTAATGATGCGGTTGTGCTATCTCATTCACGCTTCATTGCACCAGCAAGTCATCCCTTGCGCTTCTATGAAGAGTATTTCCAAGTCAGTGAACAGCGCAAACTCCAAAAAGACCGCCGACGCTGGCGTATGTTGTACAAAGGGGTGCTATTCTTTATCAATATAGACCGTGTAATTAAGCCCGAACTATCGGATATGTATATCGAAATCAAGACGCGCACATGGTCAAAGACAGATGCCGAAAATAAAGCAAACTTCGTCCATGAGATGATGGATATTCTGGAGATTGATGTCAGTAAAGTTGAGCGCAAAGATTATCTGGAAATGGCGCTCCAGTCCTAACAGCGCAATACAAAAGGCATGTGTAAATTGGGCGGCTGATTGTAGTCGCCCTTTTTAATTTTTAGCGACTGTCAAAATTGCGGATATAATTCGTTTTGATTTTGCTCAGAAGCGCAGAATCAATGCGACTAGACCAATCTTGTCGCTCCTCACGAATCAGCTTTTGATGTTCAGCAAATTCAGCAAACTCACGTCGATATGACAACCACAAATAAATGTCAGCACACGCTATACACATTTCCGCATAATCTAAATCACCGGTGTCGAGAACCTCGTCTGATGGGGCAGGTGGGAGTGGCATAGGCGCACGGTCAATAATAGCAATGGCACAATCATACCAGAACTCACGGGTACTCTTGCGTGTCGGGGCATTGACCAATTGCACAGCATTCGTCAGTCCAAGTTCTGCCACCTGATAGTCGGAGAGCATATTCGCTAATTGGATGCGCTCTGCCATATCTGCCGTTTTTACAGAACTACGTAAGTCTTTCGGAATAGATTGCAATTGTGACCATTCGCCGAGTTTTTCTGCTAAACTACCCGGAATCAGTGCCAAATCATCAACTGTGGGGGCGACACGTGCATGAGTCAATTCTTTCGGCGTGTCATAAAATAGCCGCTTAACGAGCTTCAAATCTTCACGACGAATTGCGCCCACTTCTCCGGCATGAGAGAAACCATAGCGCCCAGCCCGTCCGCCAATTTGTTGCACTTCAGCCGGTTTGAGTAGACGCATATCACGCCCATCAAATTTTTCGACATCGTAGAAACACACACAATCCGCAGGGAGGTTGAGTCCCATTCCCACTGCATCTGTCGCAACACAAACATCTGTCTCACCGGCTGCAAAACGTTCAGCTTGTTTACGACGAACTTCGGGTGGCAAACTACCGTATACAACCGATACGTCACGTCCCATTGCTTCCAAGCGTGTTTTGAGTTCCAAAACCATCTTGCGCGAAAAAGCGACTAAAATAGTTTTCGGTGGAATATTTTCCAGATTCCAATGTTTAGCAGCGACTTTGATAGGAGTCAGGCGTTCATGGAAAACCGTTCCCATGGGAATATTCGCGGCTTCTGCCATCTTCTGGATGAGATTTTGTGCCGTTTCGGGGGCGATAACGTGCATTTCCGCCGCAAGTGAACTCATCATAGCGCGTGTCCATGCCCACCCTCTATCAGCATCGGCTAACATTTGTGCCTCGTCGATAATAACGACTTCCCCGTGCTGATTTGGGTTAAACATCTCGATTGTAGCAGCCGTAATCTCTGCACCTTCTACGGCGATAAATTCTTCACCTGTGAGCAGGTTGCACTTTGCCCCTCGTTGATTCAGGCGGTCAAAGACTTCCCATGCGAGGAGGCGTAATGGGGCAAGATACCAACCACTGCCGGCTTCTGCCAAACGATTGAGAGCGTCATGTGTCTTACCACTATTGGGGGGGCCAATATGTAACATCATCATTTGATGCGAACGGTCTAACTCCGACCATGCCGGAAAACTGGCGACCAGCCGAGCGCGTAATTCGGCTCTACGACGACGTTCGATTTCTTTTTTCTCACGTTTGCGCTGACGGCTTGTTTCGCGTTTTTCACGTTGTTCGCGCCGCCGTGCCTCTCTATTATCCGCAACCAATTTATGAAATCCGCGCAAAGTATCGGGCAGGTTAAAGCGTCCGCGTATCTGCCCCCATATTAGCTTGTTCGGGTCTACTTTGCCGCGTCGTAATCGTTTGCGTGCTGTGGCTGTTTTGACACCCATAGCATCAGCAATCTCACGCGGTTTGATGCGTTCTGTCTCAGCAATTTTCTCAAATAATTCGCTATTGTTGAGGGCGCTTTCTATTGTTTGTGCTGGAATACGTTGGTTGCTATCGGGGTCTATAAATGTACTGATTACCCCGTCTTTAATGGCTTGGTCAATCGTGCCTTTGTTTAACTTAAGGCGATGCCGAGCGCGATTGACCGTATAACTACGGGCAATGGTTTGTTGCATGGCTGTTTCGCCATCGTGACCATCAGGACGGAGCATGTCTCCCACAAGTGCGCGTGCTGCTTCCCAAGTGATAGTATCGTCGATTGGATTATCTTCGTGAGTCATATTTTACTTATCGTTTATCGGGTAATTGTCACTGTCATTATAGCAGGGAGCATGGCTCTACGTTAGTTGCGTTATCGTGGAATGATGCTGCCTGTAGCGATTTTGTTAGATTCGCAGGCTATACTGCGTCCATACAGACAAGATTGATACCATTAGCGAGTGTTTTTTATGACAATAGCAAATTCTGGTGCAAAATGGCGCACACTATTACTTCTATCTTTAGCAGAATTATTGGCGATGGTCGTCTGGTTTTCCGCCTCAGCCGTGACCAATGATTTAGCCGAATTATGGTCATTAGGCGATAGTGGCAAGGCTTGGCTTACAATGTCGGTTCAGATAGGATTTGTCGTTGGGGCGCTAGGGTCTGCGATTTTGACACTAGCAGACCGTATTCCAGCACGGCAGTTTTTCATTAGTGCCACATTTATTGCCGCCGCTTCTACTGCATTAATTCCCCTGATAGCGGCTGATTCACCTACATTAGCCATGATTTTACGTTTCTTGACAGGTGTTTCCCTTGCAGGGGTCTATCCTGTCGGCATGAAGATTATGGCAACTTGGACAACAAAGGATAGAGGCTTAGGGATTGGCTTGATAGTGGGTGCTTTGACTGTCGGTTCGGCTGCACCCCATCTACTGAACGCGCTTGGCGGTATTGGACAATGGCAACGGGTTTTATACCTAGCTGCTGGTCTCGCCGCAATCGGCGGATTAATCGGCTTATTCTTTGTCCACGAAGGTCCCAATACGACCAAAGCAGCAAAATTTAGTGCTGGAGATGTGCGTTATGTCCTCACTGACAAAAAAGTTATGTTGGCGAATCTGGGTTATCTCGGTCATATGTGGGAACTCTATGCAATGTGGGCTTGGCTATTCGCTTTCCTCACAGCGAGTTTTGCGCTACAAAATGTCAGTGTACAGTGGGCAGGTTTTGTGACATTTGCTGCAATTGCGATTGGTGGTGTTGGGAGCGTGCTTGCGGGCAAAGTGGCTGATAATATCGGGCGTTCAACCGTGACCTCTGCTTCAATGCTTGTTAGTGGCGTATGTGCGCTGATTATCGGTTTTTTCTATGGCGCAAATCCCATTTTGGTCTCTGTTATAGCCCTGATATGGGGGGCTTTCATCGTTGCCGATTCTGCACAATTCTCGGCAAGTGTGAGCGAACTTGCTGACAAACGCTATCTTGGCACAGCACTTACACTACAAACAAGTATGGGTTTCTTGCTGACACTATTCACTATTCGCATGATTCCGACATTAGTGAACAGGTTTACTTGGAACTGGGCGTTTGCGTTTTTGGCAATTGGTCCCGTGGTGGGTATCTGGTCGATGCAAACCTTGAAGGGGCTGCAAGAAAAATCACAACCATTAGCACCTGCGGCAGCAGATTAGCTGATAACGGTTTTTGTCTCACAGGGTAAGCCTATCTCATGTTACACTGTCGGTAATAATGACTATTCGATAGATGAGGAATTTTCTGTGAGCGAACAAGACTATCACATAGATACATTAGCGATTCATGCTGGACAAGAACCCGACCCTGCAACGGGTGCTATCATGACCCCGATTTTTCAGTCATCAACCTTTGTTCAGGAAGCCCCAAATCAGCACAAAGGTTATGAGTATAGCCGCAGTGGAAACCCGACTCGTGCGGCATTAGAAGCGAATGTTGCCGCAATTGAAGGTGGGCAATATGGTCTCGCATTCTCTAGTGGATTAGCCGCCATTGATACCATTGTGCGCTTGCTGAAACCGGGCGACCATGTAATTGTGGGTAACGATGTTTACGGCGGCACATTCCGCCTGTTTGATAAGATTTATCAGCGTTATGGTCTCGAATTTAGCTGGATTGACCAAAGCGACCTAGAAGCCGTAAAAGCAGCATTTAAGCCTAATACACGTCTCCTATGGCTCGAAACACCGACAAACCCATTGCTGGCATTAGGTGATATTGCTGCCCTTGCCGAATCTGCGCCACAAGATGTTTTGGTGGGTGTCGATAACACGTTCGCTAGTCCCTATATCCAACAGCCGCTAACGATGGGTGCGGATATTGTCATGCACAGCAGCACCAAATACCTCAACGGTCATAGTGATGCTGTCGGTGGCTTACTGGCTATGAAAGACGAATCGCTTTATACCGAACTAAAATTCTTGCAAAATGCTGCCGGAGCAGTGCCGGGTCCGATGGATTGTTTTCTCGTGATGCGCGGTATCAAAACGCTTGGCGTTCGGATGGAGCGTCACAGCGAAAATGCTATGAAAATTGCCCAAATGCTAGAAGACCATCCCGAAATTGTGAAAGTTTACTATCCGGGATTAGAAAGTCATCCACAGCATGAACTCGCTAAACGTCAGATGAAATTATTTGGCGGCATGGTGAGTATCATCCTCAAGAGTGAAGCAATCGCCAAAACGATGGTCACACGCACAAAGTTATTCGCATTGGCAGAAAGTCTCGGTGGTGTCGAAAGCCTGATTGAGCATCCTTATAGTATGACTCATGCCAGCACTGCTGACACCGATATTGCGGTAGACCCAGCATTGGTGCGTCTCAGCGTGGGTATCGAAAATGTCGATGACCTCATCAATGATTTGCGCCAAGCATTGCACAACGACTAATAGTGGGCTATTCGTCATTTTGTGTTGGGTGAAAATGGGACGTAACGTATCACGTCCCATTATTCGATGATTTTATGTGTTGCGGTTCGAGAGGAAGTCTAGCAAGTCAATTTTCGTCAGAATACCGACAACACGCTGGTCTTGATTTTCTCCCATCCGTTCTGTCACAAGGGCGATGGCATGAGTAGAGAAAATGCTCATCATCGTTTCAATCGGGGTGCCGGGACTCAAATTGGGAACACTCGTGTCGATAACGCCCGCTTCTTCAACTGGCGTTGATGCCGAATCGCTGCCAGCGTTATTGAGCAAGTAACTCAACAATCCAACTTCTGTCACAAGTCCCCGTAATTGGTCGCGTTCACCGAGAACAGGCATTTGCGAGACATCGTTAGCCTTCATCTTGGCGATAACATCGGCGACAGGTTCTTTCGCATTCGCCGTGATGAGTCCCTTACGAGTTTTGCGCTCCATCACTGTACTCACCGTCGTATCTGACCAATCCGTCCCCAAGAACTGATTTTCACGCATCCAGTTATCATCAAATACCTTGCTTAGATAGCGCGAGCCATTATCCGGCAGTAAGACAACCATCAATTTATCCGGCGCGAGGTCACGCTCTGCGGCATAATGTAAAGCGCCTGCCAATGCCGCGCCACTCGAATTGCCTGCGAAAATACCTTCTTCACGCACCAGGCGGCGAGTCATCAACATCGTTTCTTTGTCGCTCACCCTTACCATGTCATCAATCACATTGTAATCATAGTTGGAAGGGATAAAATCTTCGCCGATACCTTCTGTCTTATAAGATTCCGCGTCAGTCATTTTGCCCGTATAAAAGTGGTCATGAACAATTGAACCCACAGGGTCTACAGCAACAATCTGAATTTTCGGATTCATTTTCTTGAGATAGCGCCCGACACCTGTAATCGTGCCACCTGTACCGATACCTGCGACAAAGACATCTATCTGACCAGCCGTTTGTTCCCAGATTTCGGGTCCCGTGCTTGCTTCATGGGTGAGGGGATTTACAGGATTATGATATTGATTGGCAAGGATGCTATTGGAAGTTTCGCTGACGATGCGTTCGGAAACTTTATAGTAACTGCGTGGGTCATCCGGCTCAACATTGGTAGGGGTGACAACGACCCGTGCGCCATAGGCACGCAAAACACGGATTTTTTCATCAGACATTTTGTCGGGCATGACAAAGACACATTTATACCCACGCAAAATAGCGGCAATCGCTAATCCGACACCTGTATTGCCGGATGTCGCCTCGACAATCGTACCGCCGGGCTTAAGTAAACCTTTGCGCTCGGCATCTTCAATAATGGTAATGCCGATACGGTCTTTGACAGACCCACCGGGATTGAAATATTCGACCTTTGCCACCATCTGGCAACGAATCCCGTGTGTGATGCGATTCAGCCGAACGAGGGGAGTTTGCCCCATTGTTCCCAAAATATCACTGTGAATCTGTGGCATTGCAGATGCTTCTGTATGGGTACTTTGCTCTGTATTATGAAGAGTCATGGTGATGAATTTTTCCTAGTCAGTAATTATGATTTACTAATCTATGCCCATCATAACACTGACTTGGGTAAAACGTCCATTTAACTTTATGCAATATCGACAGTAAATTTGCGCTATAATGCCTCGCTTGCTACGTGATGTCGCCAACTATTAGCCTATGATTGCCCTGCGGAATACCTATGAAATACTTGCATTATGAGAATATTGCGAGTATCGTTAGGTTATAGATGGAAAATTAGTGAATATGTCTGTTTTTAAGAGGGGATAAACTTAATGCGACGTTACATGGCAGCTAGTCTATGGTTAGGATATTTAGCCTTATTAACTATTCAACCATCGCTATTAGCACAAGAACCAACAGCAACATTACC
>JAUZRW010000217.1 GCA_030950085.1 Anaerolineae bacterium | reverse complement strand
TGGGTGGCGAATTTTGGCGAGAATCAACCCTTCAAAGATGCTGAGATGGTTTATCCCTCGATTGCTGTGATGCGTTCCGGCAAGGCAAAAAAGACCTTCAAACATTATTTCATGGATGGTAATGTACCCTATCTCAAAATGGGCGATACTTTCAAAGAGGCAGAATGGGTGAATAGCCTATCAAATGTTACGGAGATGGACGAATGGCGCTTTCAGGCAAAAGAACTCACCGAATTATTCAAAAAAATAACAATCAAAAACTCAATACTTGAGCAAATTGTCAATAACCAGATTTTCTATGGAATAAAAACAGGATTTAATGATGCTTTTTTCATTGATTCGGCAACACGGCAACGTTTGATTGATGAGCATCCCAAAAGCATTGAGATTATTAAGCCTTTAGTGCGTGGGCAAGATTTACGCCCATGGTATCAAGAAAATAGTGGGCTTCACTTGATTTTTACTAATCGTGGAATAGCAATTGATGAATACCCAGCAGTGAGACGTTATCTAGAACAGTATAAAAATCGCTTAGAACCCAAACCTTCTGATTGGAGTAGCACACAAGAAAATTGGCAAGGGCGCGCAGGAGGTAACTACAAATGGTACGAGTTACAGGGTAGCATCAGTTATTCGCATGTTCTTGAAAATAACAAGATATTTTGGCCCGATATAGCTAAACTACCACGTTTTTCATTGGATACGGCTCGGCATTATGCCAATGATAAAGGTTGTATGATTGTACCTAATAATATGGCTATCCTAGCAATTCTAAATTCACGAGTGATATGGTTTACGGTCTCTCAGATGGCAACTCCACTACGCCTTCGCGCAGGTCTTTGGCAGTATCAAGCAAAAATTCAATTTGTTAAACGCCTTCCCATTCCAGAACTGACAGCCACGCAAGAAAGCGACTTGGCGACGATTGCCGAAACGATTACCAGTTATGCACAGGAACGCTATCAAGCCCATGAGAATATGCGCCAGATTATCAGCAGCGATTTTGGCAGTGGCACATCCATCAGCAGCCGTATTGACCTCTATCAATGGTGGAACTTTGACAATGCCGATGCCCTCAATGATGATTTAGGCTCAACAAGTCGGCGCAATGCAGGTTTTAGCGAAATCCCCCTATCGAAACGCAGCGAATGGCGCAAGTTCTTTGCCGATGAAAAAGCGAAACATAGTGCTATCACGGACAAAATCATCAGCGAAGAAACGCGCATGAACGAAATCGTCTATGAGGCTTTTGGTCTCGATACCGCAGAACGTCAATTGATAGAAGCGGCGACCAAATATCCTTATGGCGCGGTGTAATACGGGTCATGTTATCGCGGACTTCCCGTTGGATGTCCCTACAAATACATATAGAGACATTTTAACGTTTGGTGCAAGAATCTCCTAACATTCCATTTTTCATAATCCTCAAAAACATTAAATCATGGAGAAAATCTATGCCCATCACTTATACGATTGCCATTGACCGTAACGACGATGGCGACTACAGCGACTTATCCGAAGCGATTCAGGCAGATGTATTATCCGTGCGCTGGCGACTCGGACTCGATAAACGTTATGATACGCTGGCAGCCCCGTCTAGCGCAGAAATCACTGTTCGCAATCGCACAGGAACATATTCACCAGAGCGCAATAGTCTAGTCCCAGCAAAACGTGTCCGTATCCAAAGCAATGATGGCACAACGACTCGGACGCATTTCATCGGTGCTATCGAACGGATTGAACCGCTTGCAGGGGAATACAGTCGGCAAACGGCTGTGATTCATGTCGTCGGGCGTGAAGTTGAAGTCGCCGAAAATCGAGTCCGCCTCTTGCCGATGATTGATGTTACGGCGGATGAAGTGGTCAACGCCATATTTGACCGCCTCACATTGCGTTATGCCGTGTTGGAAAACTACTGCATCCTAGACCGTAGCGGACACAATGTCATCAATAGCACGACAATTTTTCCTGCTGATGCAGTGACTCGTAATTTCGATACGGGAAAATCAACATTTGCCTACGTCGGTGATAATTGGTCAACAGGTATTGCGGCGGATATTGCTCTGCGCGAAGTGCTTGATAGCGAAGGGGGACGCTTCTTTTTTAAGCGCGATGGCGAGGCAATTTTCTATAATCGGCATCATCTGTTCACGACACTCAGCACACAAGCCACATTCACAGATGACATGGACGGGCTAGATTATGTCTATGGGGCAGACCGTATCACACAGGTCGATGTGCGCTTGCGTCCGCGTAGTATCGGTGTTGCCAATAGTCTTTTGTGGTCATTAGCACAAGCTATCAAAATCAAACGGGGCGCAACCCGTACCCTCATCACGCGCTATGAAGTGGATAGTGAGCCTGTCGGTTTGTTATCGACACTCACTGTAAACCATACTGCCTTGATAACACAACTTGTCGGCGGAGTCGATGTCTCTGATTCGGTGCAAGTGGTCGTGATGGATGCCGGATTCAGTGCCGCGACAATCGAAGTTCGCAATCATGCCGCGAGTGATATCTATTTACATACACTCAATCTCTATGGCACACCCTTACTGACAGGCGATATCTTGACATTGAGCGAAAGCGATGCACTGGCACAATCACTATATGGCGTGCGCGTATTGGAAGTTGATTTGCCAACATTGACCGATGTTGAAGAGGCGGCAGCAATCGCAACCTATGAACTTCAACGTCGTAGTAGCCCACGCGGTCTCATCACGGAATTACAGACCAGTACACGCACTCATCCGACTGAAACACTGTCCCTAACGCTATTTGACCGCATCAAAATTGTCGAAGCGCAAAGTGGGCATAGTGGCTTTTATCGCATTGTGTCAGAAACGCATACGGTTGATAAAGGCGGTTCGCGGCATCGTGTGGCATGGTTAGCCGAACCCGACGATAGCGAGATATTTTTCGTTATTGATACGCATGATGTGGATGGCGACGAGGTGCTGCTGCCGCGATAATATCGGCTTTCGCTCACAACCCCTTCCAATTTAGGAGGGGGATTTTTTGTTGTTAATGGCTAAGTGTCACCTCTTGTTTAACAAACTATCTGTGATACTGCTCTAATGCCTGTCTCACATTGCAATTTTGTGTGAGGCGCGGTGAAACCCCGAAAGGGGCTTATAACGAAAAAGCCCCTCTAGTTTATTGTACTGGATGGGCTTTTTATTGACTTATCAACAGAATAGTACATTTGTTCTACTGGTGTAATCGCCCTATAAATTGGGTGTGTTTCAAGCGGATATGAGATAAAATAGACCATAGTAAATGAGAACACGAGGATACATTTATGCTCTATCGTATAGTAAGCGTCCTGTTATTATTTCTGAGTGGGTGTGCCACGACGCAAACAGCCAATATTGTCACTGCGCCCCCTGCAATCACGCTCGCGCCACTGGTGAATAATATCGTTGTGCCGTTGGGTGTCGAGTTGGTCTATGTCGCGCCAGACCCTGACAGCCGCTGGACGATTGTGGGGCAAGATTTACAAGCAATCGATTCATTTACGACTCAAATTGAAATTGATACCATCCTCAAGCCTGAAGATGATACACCATTTAGTGCTATGCTCCCCACGTTAACCGCCGCATCGCTGGAAATTCAGGAAAACGATGGGGTGCAATATGCCGAAGGAACAACGCCTATCACTGATTACGTGCTATACGTAGACAAAGGCGAATACGTCATGACTTTCACATTGATTGACGCTGCCTCTGATATTGTTCGGGATGTTTATGTTGAAGATTGGCATGTAATAGGCATTGAAGGCGAGTTAATTGTCTTAGAGTAGCCTTAGAATTAGAAGAAGTTGCTACTCTGAGAGCAATACATTTTCATCAATAGGCAGCTTCACATCGACATGGCTTCATAAACTCTGATACTGGTAATGATAGGACAGTCTTGTGCAATCTTCACCGCTTCATCAAGGCTTTCTGCATTAATGATGGAGTAGCCAGTCGTCGCATTCTTATCGAGTGGCAAATCTTTGATTCCGTCATGCGTAATTTCTTTTCCAGACCCCAATGCGTTACCACTATCAATCATCTTGCTGCCGATTGATGCGAACCATTTACCCCAAGCCTCTTGAATTTCTGGAGTCGGCGGCTCAAACCCACAGTATAAAAACACAAATTTTTTCATTTCTCCTCCTGATTATCGGTATCTTGTTGGCTTAAATATTCGACATAATTTTCTAAGGTTTCTTCGTCGTTACCCCAATAGGTATGATACTGATTCACCCAGTCTTGAAGCACCCGTAATGATTGTCGGTTGAGTGTGAGAAAATTAATGCGCCCGATTTTCTTACGGTTTATCAGTTTCGCTTTCTCAAGCACTTTGATGTGTTTGTGAATAGCCGGTAGGGAGAGGTCGCGCATCGCAGCTAACTGACTGATAGAGCTAGGTTGTAGACTCAAAAAGTAGATAATCTCTCGCCTGTGTTGGTTGCCGAGAGCCTCCAAAATATCATCTAATTCTTGTGGGTTGTAATTATTAGGCATGACAAGTCATTTCTCGGCTCATGTTCTCACTTAATTTTAGTACGACAATCGCCTCTTGTCAGCAGAGAAGAACGAATCTTATCAATTCATTACGGTAATAGGACATCCGTTCTAGTAAAATGGGAATAGGGTTCTGATATGATGCTCTGGTTTTCTTTCAGTCACCGATGCCGGATAGACATTGGGTGACAGCAGCTGGAGCAGTTTTAGATATTGGGACTAGCGCGTTTAACATCGGGAGCGGCATGACCACTGATGGACAATCGAATCATGGCGCTTGCCAGACCGACTAGCAAACCAGCCAATGTCCAGATAGGCATACGTTGGAGCATTGCAAGTATCATTGTTGGCGGATAATCTGCAAATCCATGCCCATGCCACCCTGTCTTGAAGAACATGAGTAACGTTGTTATGAGGGTGGATAATGCCCCAATAGCCGCTCCTAATCCAAGCAGACCGAAGAACCAGACGCGCAAGGCGATAACTTGTCCCCCGATACGTTTTAAGAGCCAAATCATGGTGAACAGTGTTGCCGCACCTGTACCGAGCAAGGCAACCGATAATACCCCATTATCTTCCAGACTTAGCCAAATCAGTAGCACAAGCCCATAGCCTAACAAGAGAAAAATGGTGCGGCTATCGGTTTTCAGGATTTTCATGTTCATCAAAAGCCCCTTTCAGGATTTCATCGCGTCCCATACAAAATTATACTCTGAGCGAGCGTCTAAGGGTTATCAATGTTACTTTGTTAAGCAAACGCCAATTATGAATAAGCTCAGGAAACGTGTTGTTTCGGCAAATTATGAGTTTTTGGGCGTAAGGGCGTAATATATTACACCCTTGCAACGGATTATGACCTCTTCGCGTCTTTGCGTTAAAAATGAGCGGTATAATGTGAAAAATCTATCTAACTGAGTAGTCACAAAGGAAACACAATTGCTTGAGAAATATCGTTTTACACTGTCTGTCACAGTACGTTTTGCTGATTTAGATGCTATGGGACACCTCAACAATGTCACCTATCTCACCTATGTTGAACAAGCCCGTATCATCTACGTGCGTGATGTCTGTGGCTGGCAAACTGATTGGCGCAAATTGGGCATGATACTGGCACGTACCGAAATTGATTACAAACTGCCGATTGGTTTCGAGCATCAGGTAATGGTTTATATGCGGATGAGTCGCATTGGGGGCAAAAGTTTTGACTTTGACTATATTATTACGCGCCAAAAGGGGGATAATGCGCCAGAAATCGCCGCAGAGGTTAAAACGGTGATGGTTGCTTACGATTATGAAACAGACAACACTATCTCTGTTCCGCAATCTTGGCGCGATAACATCATTGCTTATGAACCTGACTTACAATAACGTCCTAGAATCTCCGTCACAGTATCGAGCAAAACGTGGTTCTCAAACGGCTTTGCCAGCAAATTGTGGAGTCCGTTTTCCTCACACAATCCATAATAGGAATCTAAATGTGCAGAAATTATCAGGACAGGTGTTCCACCATCTTGTAGCTGCTTTAAGCGTTTAATCAAGCGTTCAACCGAATAAGACCCAACGCGCAAATCGGAGATGATAAGGTCAAATTGAACGTGTCCGAAAATATCTAATGAGGCATCGACTGACATAGATGGCTTTACTTTGTGTCCAGCCCACACCAAACTTCTGGTATATAACCGCAACAAATGATAAGTATCTTCTAATAGCAAAATGGATGACATCGCTATTGGGCGTTCTTTGAGTGTTTTGAGTACAGATGATTTTAGCATAATAGTTTCACTACGTAACATTGGTTATTATTATTATACGCCAAAACAAGATTCAGAATCCTTAAGTTTTGAGTTAGTAGGGCAATCGCATAAGGAAACTCAAAAATGAATATAGTATCGTTAGGTCATTTGGGAAAGCTGTGAAGAGTCTACATTAAACAACAAAACGGCTGTTTAACCGTTTTGTCGTAGAAGGATATTGCTTGGAGTTTTTACTTTTGTATGGTAGATGATAGTCGCCCGATTTAAGTTGGTCTTATCTCGTCTACTGCCAACCTAATCGGGGTCTTAATCAACTATCCCCACGTCACCTGTTACACCGTCATTCTTTGCTGAATGTTGCAGAAAATTTCACATCATTAATCTAACATTAATCTTTCCTAATGTGACATCTCTACTTGTAATATAAAATGAAATGATGCCCAGTAAGAAAAAGGGCGTATCACTACGTGTAATACGCCCATCATGACTTATCAATTTGGCATTTAATCATCCTTATAAGCAGGTTGGCGAATAGGGTCAACCATAGCGCCGAGAATACGTTCCATCGCCATTGTATAAGCGCCGATACCATGTGACTTGAAATAGCTAGATGTGCTATCCCATGTGCCGTTGTTGTAAGTCACCGTATGGTCTTTATTATCGCCTTTGAATGCTGCCTCAAATGAAATAATCTTCATGCGGTCTAGTTCTTCGCTATAGCGTTTCGCCTTTGTAACATCGCTGACAATATTTTGTCCCGGTGCATAGGGCAGTGGGTCACGCTTGAGCATGGCTTGGAAGATTTTTTCGAGCGACATGATGTGTGGGCAGATACTATAGGTTTGGAAACCGGGGCAGGTGCAAGACCAACCATCGGGGGCGAGGGCGACAGTATAGCTATTGTTGTCACCGCGAAATTCGAGGACGAGGGTGTGGAAAGTGGCACGCTTGGGGTCGCGTGCGTAGTCCTTCGACTTCTGGATTTTGTTAATCATACTTGCATCCATATGCAGATTTCCTCTTATCTAAAATTATTCTGAAAGTCATAAAAATAAAAACACGCGGCAACAAGAGTTACGCCGCGTGTTATCCGTTCTTTAGCAGGTTATCAGCCAGCAGAAACTTTAGCCGTGGTTGTTTCATGGTGGTCTGCTCGCTCCCTTCCTTAATTGATAAGTATAGTTTAAGCTAATGTTAATCGGATGTCAAATTAAGAAATCTTGTCGGTGCATTTCATCTCAGTGCATAAATTGTAGGGGATGACACATGGGTCATCCCATGATTATCCACAACGGGCGCACACGCGGGTACGCCCCTACATCAAAAACGGTTGTTTTTAGATGAAATAGGATCGTTTTAGATTTTGCACCAAATTGAAATAGACCCAATCTTGTCTCAATCATTTTCTATGACCTTTATTTTAGACAGGAAGGGTGACCCAAACAAGACGATATTACTCACATAAATCCAGTGAAGATGTCATCTTGACAGCGAAAATCCGCTGTTTTCAAAATTGCCCGTGACAGTCGCTTGTTACTTTCTGTACAATGCGCCGTTATGATGACCTTACTGACAATACTCTACGGATTGTGTGCGTTGCTACTGGCAGTCTATACATTAGGGCATGGCATGTTGCTGCTTCAATATTTGCGCCATCGCAACCACAAACCGTCTCAGCCGCAAGTCCACACATTGCCCACAGTGACTGTGCAAGTCCCCATTTATAATGAACGCCATGTTGCCATTCGTTTGGTTCAGGCGATTGCATGTTTAGATTATCCTGCCGATAAACTCTGTATTCAGATTTTGGACGATAGCAGCGATTCCACCTCAGCGTTAATCGCACAGCATATTCGGCGCTATCCGAACTTAGAAATTGTGCATATCCGCCGTAGCAATCGAGTCGGCTATAAGGCAGGCGCATTAGCCGATGGTTTGTCACGCACAGATAGCCGTTATGTGGCTATTTTTGATGCTGATTTCATCCCACCACGCGACTTTTTGCAACGCACGATTCCATTTTTAGAAGATGACGACTCGCTAGGCGTAGTACAAACACGTTGGGGACACCTCAACCCAGACGATAATTGGCTCACACGCGCACAGGTTTTGTCGATTGATACGCACTTTTTAATTGAGCAAACCGGACGCAATCGCAGTGGGTGGATTTTGCCTTTTAATGGAACAGGCGGCGTTTGGCGAACTGCCACGATTCATGATGCGGGCGGATGGTCAGATGCGACGCTAACCGAAGACCTTGATTTGAGTTTTCGCGCCCAGATACGCGGTTGGCATTCCTTGATGTTGCCGCAAATAGTTGTACCGGGCGAACTGCCACCACAATTAGCGGCATATCGTCAGCAACAAGCACGTTGGGCAAAAGGCAGTTCGCAATGCTTACGCCGCTTGATAATCCCGGTCTGGCAAAGTGACCTCAAAATGACGAGTAAACTCATCGCCACACAACATCTGGCACAGTACATCCCGCATGTGTTGATGTTATTGATGCTGCTGCTGATGCCGATACTGCTTTTAAGCGACGCATTATATACACTGCCACTTGCCCCACTAGGCTTCATCGGCTTGATTCCAT
Organism: Anaerolineae bacterium; assembly: GCA_030950085.1. Lineage (GTDB taxonomy): Bacteria > Chloroflexota > Anaerolineae > Aggregatilineales > Phototrophicaceae > JAUZRW01. The sequence goes on along the minus strand of JAUZRW010000217.1, from coordinate 689 downwards.
TACTGATGTACGTCGTCAGCCAATATGATTCAAGCCCCCATTGGCGACGGCGTTTGCTGGCATTTCCAGCGTTGCTGCTGATTGGTACAGGCATGATATGGAATAATTCACGCGCTGTCATCAGTGGCATATTTTCAACGCATAGTGAATTTCGGCGCACCCCAAAATTTGTACAAGCATGGACAGACAGCGATTATGCCATACAAGTCGATAGTGGCATCTTAGTCGAATTTGGCTTGATGATTTATGCTTTATGGGGGATATGGATAGCATGGCAGACTATCCCAGCCCTTATCCCTTATTTCCTGATTCATGCGCTGTCATTCGCAACGGTCATCACATGGGATGCTATCGACCAATGGCGCATTGCCCGTACCCCCCTCATACAAGCGAATCCGACACCTGAGTCTGCCAATGATTGAGCGATGTTAGGCAATATCAATTTCAATCACAGATTCGCGGCTACCGCTATTTGCGAGTCACAACGGACATGACATATCACGTCCCTACAGGTCAACGAGAATCATTTGTAGAGACAGCATACATGCTGTCCCTAGACTTTGGCTGTATTTGCAAAAAGAGAAGACTTTCGTTAAAAAGCTGAGTTAGTAAATAGCAGCGATTAGAAAGTCTAACTCTAATGTCAACTATCCCTCAAAACGAAGAACTTCTCAAGCATCTATTTGAGA
>JAUZRW010000216.1 GCA_030950085.1 Anaerolineae bacterium | reverse complement strand
TCCTCAGGGGGCTGGATATTCAGCAGACCCTAGTATATTGCAGGCGCTCATTGATGAATTTGAGATTGCGGTTGGAATGCGTCATCCACACATTATCAACATTAACGATTTTGGCTTTTTTCATGGTATTCCGTATTTTACAATGGAATATTTAGAAGATGCACAGCTGATTGATGTTGCTACCGAAGATACAACAGAATCACACAAAATTGGTCTACTCATTCAAACATTACAAGCTATCGAATATCTCCATCGCAGAGGCATTCTCCACCGAGATTTAAAACCAGAAAATATCTTGGTGGTGAATGGTCGTCAAAGTCTTAGACTTTGGAGCTTCTGTCCTAAAAAGGAATCTTGCGACAGCAAATCACATTGGCAGTCTCCCTTATATGAGTCCTGAATACCTTGTTGATGTTGAAAACTTTAGTGAAGCCTCCGATTTATGGCCTTTAGGTATTGTTGCTTTTATGATGTTCAACCTAAATGGACATCCTTTCAACCTTAAGAGCAATCTTATTCAACAAATAATGAACAATGACCCTGATTTTGGTAGGTTGAATGTGCGGCATAAGAAACTCCGCCCCATTATAAGACGCTTATTAATCAAACAGTTATTCAATAGGAAGTACAAGAATTTATTCACTAATGTCGGTAGAGCTATTGGCTCAGCTTTAGGTGCAGAATTACGTGCATTGTTAGATGAAGAATTATACACAGACTTAGATGCTGACTATCCTTATGCCATGATGATATCAATTGTGCGCCATTTGTGCCTCATGGTCACATTAACAGACAATGAAGCAAGTATTCTCAAACCTTTAGTCCCTGATATTGGCAAATTATTGGCACGTGATATTGCTGATGCGCGCATTTTGGAAACAGAGCAAGCCGCAAAAAATCGGCTATTTTATACCTTACGAGATTTGCTTAAACGTGTTTCTGAACCTTTACTCCTGTTGCTAGAAGATTTGCAGTCAGCTGACTCTGAGAGCATTGTTCTATTAACTTATCTAGCCGAAATCATAAAAAGGAAAGGGATACATATCCTCGCTTCGTGTCCCCCTGAGCCAGAATTTGATATTAAAAAGCGTTTTCCAGAACTCTATGCGGCGTATAAGGAGTCGGATGAAGAGCCTGAAGTTACGAGATTAGAATCTCTGAATGAGGATGCGATTTGTGCTTTAGCGATGAGTATGCTGGGATCCGATAATGTCGATGCTGCTGCTTGTGGTGTTCTTAGAGATATATCACAGGGTAATCCCTTCATCCTCATCGAGTTGATTCGAGGCATAGCGCAACAAGAGGGTAATTTTGCACTGGGCATTACTATTGAAGGTATAATTCTCTACCTGCTTGACAAAATTAGAGAGATTTTCGAATCGCCATATGAGATGTTATGCCTTGCCGCAGTTGGAGGAATGGATGTTGAACCGACTTTGCTTCAGGAGATGGAATCAACTGTCGATATAGATTTCTGTTTGGATGTCGGTGCGGCATATGGCATACTCGGATTGCTTGATGGCAATTGGCGCTTTACTCATAGCGTCATACGAGAGGTAATCCTGAGACAAATCCCGAAGGAAAAACTCCGCACCCAACACCGCCGTATGGCAAAAGCGAAGATAGTGTTTTACGATGGCGGCAAAAATCATGAGGCTGCCATTGCTCACCATTGGCAAGAAGCTGGAGACCTCATTAATGTGGGCGATTGGTATCTCAAGGCGGCACAAATTGCAGAGCGAGTCTATGCAACTGAGACGGCAAAGGAATATTACGAGAATGCTTATGAATATCTGCCATCTAACAATCCAGATTTTCGTCCAAAGCATATTTTGATTGCTTATGGTCTCGGCAAGTTATCCTTATCGCAGGCACAACGGGATGATGCAATTGAAGAATTCAAGAGAATGAGAGAGTTTGCAGAGCTTGAGGAAGACGGTTTATGTATAACATATGCCTTGATTGGATTATGTGAGGCACATCGAGACAAAGGGAACTATGAGGACGCGGCGAGATTCGCACAAGGGGCAGAGGAACACGAGCGCGAGCATGGGAGAAAAGACTCACTGGAAATGGTCACTGTATTGGGACACCATGCTTTTTCCCTGTTTAATCTTCAACGTGTCGAAGAAGCACTAGCAAAATCTGAGGAAGCACTCAATATCGCAACCAACCAAAACGACAAAAAGTACAAGGCGCAGGAAGCACGCAGTCACAGTACAATTGGCATTATCAACTTGGGTCTGGGTAATTTGGACGCGGCTGAACCGTCACTGAATTTGGCTTTGCACATCGCTGAGGAACTCGGTGACAAACGTGCGATAGGTGTGAAAAACCTCAATCGCGGAGAATTTTATCGCCACATCTTTGAATGGGATAAGGCGAGACCACATCTGGAGAAAGCCCATGATTTGTATCAGGATGTGGGGTATCTTCATGGTGTTTCCTTTGCACTGTCTAGCCTTGCCGGAGTAGACAATGGACAGGGCAATTTTAGCGACGCTGAAGAAAAAATCCTCAAAGTTTTCGATATACTCCCAATCCCAAGACGAGCACCGATTTATGCAGAAGCCGCAGGACATCTGGTTAAGGCACTATATCATCAAAAAAGTTATAGCGAAGCACTTGAAATGCCTCAAGAGTGGCTGGATGTCGTCATTGAGAAGAATCAAAGCCTTAGTACCGGACTAGCTTGGCATTTTGCAGCCCTCATTGCAGGACAAGCTGGTGTGCCATTTGGGGGGTCAACTAGGGATTACACCGCATTGGTATCGTCCAACGTTAATTTGGCGATGCCAATTTTTCCATTATCAGGCACATTAATCAGCCTTAATCCTTCTTTCCGTATGTTGAGACTCGTATTAGTGTCACGGTCTAAACTCAAGCCATATTTGGCACAAACATTAATAACGCGAATTTTGTTTAAGCCATGCTGTTTGTTTCAAAGCAGAATCTAGTCCAAACAAGTGCGTAGTGAGTAGTTCTGAGTGCCTAGATTATGTTAAACGAGCCTTTCTCGCTGCTTTTCTTGGCGTTTTGGAGGTTCATTTCTGTATTTGTACTCCTATCCAAAACGCAGGTTATATGCCTACTCGATCTGCCAATGCCGCCACATGATCTGCGACATCGCTTCGGATATCGCGTGGCGAAGTCAACGCTGCTTCATCGACTCGCTCAAATCTTGGGACATGATTGTCCGGATACCACTATTATTTATGTTCATGCAACGAAGAATGAGTTACTTGACTAAGCACTTCTCCTTCAACTTTCAGGTGTTACTTCAGGATTTACCGATTCGGTTGGCGTATTTAAGGGCGACACCACTGTTGAAGGAAATGGTGTTGCTGTTAGTGTCGTTGCTATGGTGTTTGTCGCTGTTGGCGATGTTGTTGATTCAAGTGTTGGTACATCTGATGCTATTGCAACTGTTGGCGTTGGGGACAGTTCCAATGTCGGTACATCTGATGCTATGGCATCTGTTGCTATTGTAACTGTTGGTGTTGATTCGAGTGTTGGCTCTGTTGTTACTGCTGTTTCCGTCGATAGGGGTGTCAAAGATGTTTCAAGCACAAACTCTGTTACTTCTGGTGTTATTTCAGGACTATCAGTCGGTGGTACAGAGGTTGGTGGTTGGACTGTACTGGCGACCTCAGTAGATGTTATGAGGATAAGGGGGTATCAACAATGCTTTGTGCCATCATGGCGAGTGCTTGTTCGCCACCACGATAACTTGCTAATAGCTGCCAATCTGTTCCCTGTATGCCAAAGTTAAAACCAATATCCGAACCTCCAGCAGTGTTGGTATTCCGCAAACGCCAAATACTCTGGTTGTACAAACCAATCGTCATCGTACCATCGGCGTTCCAATCGCCAGCAATCGCTTGCCACCCACTCTGTATGGGTCCAAATTGAAAAGGTGAACCTAAGCCTGTTCCGTCGAGATTGTTGCTTAAGTAGAATCTACCTTGTCTAAAGATACCAACAGTATCCGAGCCACTCGCATCCCAGTCACCGGCAATCGCTTGCCAATCGGCTACTTGAATACCCATTCTAAAGTTATAATCGGCTGCGCCCTCATTATTAGTATCGCGCAATCAGAATTGTCCATTACGATAAACACCAATCGTATCGACATCATCGCCATTCCAATCACCCACAACAGGTTGCCAATCGGCTGCTTGTGGTCCAAAGTGGAAGATATAGTCAAGGCTACCTTGTTCAGTAACATTTCTCAGAATGAACAAGCCATCTTTATATAAGCCAATGCCATCAACACCATCACCATCCCAATCACCTGTTAAGGCTGTCCATCCTGCTTCTTGCATTCCAAAGGAGAAACGGATAATTGCCCCGTTCATTGCATTGATATCCGTGAACATCCATACACCATTACGATATAGCCCGACAGTGTTTGTGACTGGAATCGGGCAAGGTGCTGTAATAATCTGGCGTTCAGTCGAGTAGGGCGAGTAACTGGCATCTTCTGGTCGATAAGCGCGTAAACGATAACTATAGGTTGTCGCACAAGATAGTCCTGTATCGGTAAATTCTGTCGTTGTGGCTGGCAGTACGGCAATTTGTAGCCATGACGACGCTGCGCTGTCGTTCCGTCGTTCGATAGTGTAATTAGCTATTTCACCTGATGAATCGGTATTTAGCGTTAATGTCGCACTGGTACGTCCGGATGAAGTGATGGCAGGTGCTGGGGGTGGATTCAGTGGCGGTCAAGCCAATGCCGGTCCTGTTATAACTGGATTATAGCTTGAGAATAGAGTGTCACTTGGGCGGAAAGTCCGCATCCGATAATCATAACTACCACTACAGACAAGATTATCATCGCTGTAAGTTTCGATACCTGCCGCGACCTGTGCAACTTCAAACCAATTGCTTGTCCCGATTGCAGTTCGTTCAATAAGATAAATGACTGGACTCAAATTATCGTCGTTCCAATTGAGTGTAATTGTGCTGCGGTCAGTTCCTGTTGCACTCTCATTTGCAGGTGGACGTGGTACAGGGCAGATGCCTGTAATGATGGGGGCAATATTCGAATAGTCCGTGAAGAACCCATCGCTACTCCGATAAGCGCGCACACGATACGCATACATGCGCTCACAATTAGTACTGTTATCTGTATACGCAACACTGTTGGCAACCATTGAGGTAATTTCTAACCATGTTATTCCACCATCAGTACTGCGCTCTATACGATATGTTGTCTCGGTAAACATATTATCTGTCCATGTCAGATTGACCGATGAGGGACTCTGCAAACTTATCGCTAGGTAGGTTGAATCGCAGATGGCAGTGTTATCCGTATAGCTTGAAGAGTTGGCAGGAAGCACTATTATCAAAGTCCAAGTTGCGCCGCCATCGGCACTGCGCTCTACATCATAACTGGTATCTTGTGACATATTATCTATCCATGTCAGATGAATAACCGCATCATTAACTGTGCTGGTTTGTAAATTTGTCGGTGCAGGACAAGTGAGGGTCAGCGTTTCGATATTGGAGTATGGGCTATATGTATTATCAGTACTGCGATAGGCACGCACACGATAAGTATATGCCTGTCCACAAACAACCGATTCATCATTTACACCTGAACCATTGGTATTGAGAATCAGCAATCGAGTCCATGTACTCCCGCCATCAACGCTACGTTCATATTCGATATTTGTAGCGGTTGGGTCATTTTCTGTCCATCTGACCTCTATTCTAAAATCGGAGAATGGAGAAAGGGTTAGATTGCTTGGTACAACAGGTGTTGGACAGGGCAGGGCATCCGCAAAATCTATATTGGTGTATGCGGAATATTGATTATCCGCCAGACGGTATGCCTGTACACGATAATGATAGGTTGCCGCTAAACAAGCCTGAATCGAGTTGGTATAGCTGGTTGTATTTGCGCCGAGTGTGGCAATTCGTGTCCATGTTGTGCCACCATCCATACTTCGCTCAACATAGTAATCAGATTCATCAATGGCATTATCTGCCCAATTGAGGTTAATCGTCGCTATATCGGCTGCTGTTGCCGTCAATGCTGATGGGTCAACGAATGGATCGAGGCTCAATGCGATTTCAACTGCGCCGACATCACACAATCCATTAGTTGGACTCATCCCATTGTTGCTGATAGTGCTGTTTTCTATGAGAAGATTACCCGTACCTTGTTGATAAATCCCTGCACCATACTGTAATTGTCCATTACGCACATGCGTATTATTATCAATCGTGGTGTCTCGCACTGTCAGGTCAGCATTAATTACACGGATTCCGCTACCATCAGATGTAGACATATTATCCGCTATGACAGAGCGTAAAACTGTAACATCCCCTGATGCCGCTATCCCACCTCTATTGCCCCCTCGAATAATGCTGTCTTCCATCCACAAACTTGACCCTTGTAGCACTGAGACACCCGAATTATTTGAAGATACATTGAGCAAAGAAACATCAGCGATAGTCAGTAAACTCATGCTATCAATCCAAATACCGCGCCCAATTGAATTGAAATCAAGAATAGTTGAGTTTGTACCTGCACCTTGAACGGTGACATTTGCGCTGGTAACAAGCAACCTACTGGTGCTAGTAAATGTATATGTCCCCGCAGGAATGGAAATGGTGCTATTGTTGACCTGTTGTGCAGCAAGAAATGCCTCTCGCAACGAACAGTGGACAATCTCACAATAACCATCACTGATATCTGCCGTTGTATTTACCGTGAAAACGAGACCTGTTTGCAAACAATTACTTGTGCTGTTTGTGATGGCAAGGCTATAGGCTGAATAGGTATTGTCTTCGTTGCGGTAGGCTCGTAAACGGTGTTGATAAGTCGTTTCGCAGGTCAATCCTCCGCTATTAAAAGTTGTTGTATTGGCGGGGAGTGCAGCGATTTGTGTCCATGTAATACCAAAATCATCGCTTCGTTCGACAAGGTACACATCTTCATCTACATTGAGGTCATTCCATTGTAGCGAAATTTGATTATAAATACTGCCTGTTGAAGTAACGCTTGGTGGTAGCAGCAGTAAGCAAAGCCATGTTGTATCCGAAGCCACATTAGAATATATGCTATATTGTCCATCACTGCTACGATATGCCCGTACACGATAACTCTGGTTTGTCTCGCAACTGAGGTTCAATAACGTGTAGGCTGTCGCATTGGTGTTAACCTGTGCTGCTACTTGCCAACTTGTACCCCCATCAGTGCTATTCTCAATAACGAAGGCTGTCTCGCTACTTGTATTATCTTGCCAAGTCACATTGACGCTGTTATATGATATTGCGGTGACAGTTAAGGCGGTGGATGCATCAAGTGTGCATCCCACATATACAAATATATTTACCCAGTTCGATACAGTGGAATCACTATCCCGATAAGCGTATAGGCGATATTCGTACTGTGTATCGCAAGAAATGTTGGTATCGGTATACTCTGTTGAATTCGCTTGTAATAGTGCTAGGAGTTCCCAATCAGTTGAGCTTGAGAAACGCTCTAGTTGATAGCCGCTTTCTGTGTTGCTAACATCGTCCCATGCAAGAACGATTTGCAAAGCATCAGCACTCAAAACGTGGAAGTTTGTCCCATTGCATATACCGGAATTACTAACAATTGTCGCCAAGCTATAGGGTGAATAAACATTATCCGTCTCACGATAGGCACGCAAACGGAATTCATAGCGCCGTTCACAGATAACATCAACACTATAATCACGGCTCAAAACATCTAGCGAGACAGTATTCGTATAATTGGGAACAATGGCTTCTGGCGTTTCATACTCGCTGACTTCGAGTTAAATGCTGCTTGCATCTTCCGCAACACCATCTAGTAGATTGCCATCACTGTCAACAATAGATGTTGTCCCACACACAAATAGCGCATAAATCCCATTGGCAAGGGCTGCTCCATTGTTAAGAGTGAGTGTCGCACGATGGTTGGCTGCATCATACGACACGGCATCAATTGCTATCGCTACATCATCGGACTGCGGCACATCACAAATGAGAGAATCAATACGCTCATTGACACCGGCACTGAAAACGCGGTAATTGGTGGGATTAGTAACATCATCCGGTTCAGAATTGCCCACTGGGTTGATTACATTTTCGCTAAAGGTTATTGCTATCTGTGAGGTTGTTTCTGGGTATAAATTTTGGGGTTCTATATTTATCCCATTAATCTCGACTGCTGTTATAGTCGGGGGATATAAAGTGCTATCGCTAACTCGTTCAAACGCGCCCACATCACAAGCAGCAGGTCGAGTTACGCCGCGCTGGTCAGTTGAGGGACAGGCTGCCGGATTTGCGGCATCAATCGCTGGGCTACCGAGAAGAAGCGAGATTGTCTCGTTACCTCCACCATAATTACCTTGTGTGTCCAGCAATACAGAGGTTGTATCTGGTAAAACAATGTTTGTAGATGTCTCGCCTGTGATAGGGCATCCGCCATCACCAAAAACATTGTACCCTGTGGAAAGGGTTGTTGTACCGAGTGAAGCTGTGCAATTTACCACAGTATTATAGCTACCAACGACATTGCCTGTAATGATGGTGTTGCCGATTGTCATAGTCCCGTTGGCATTATAAAATCCGCCGCCAAACTCGCTGGCACTTTGCGATGAGCCACGATTGCCAAACAGTGTAACGAAGTTCAACACCATGTTGCCACCATTATTGAGAATACCACCACCGGGGTTACTAGCCTTATTGTAGCTAATCGTACTATTTTCGACGAGGATTGTCCCATTATTTAGAAGCCCTGCGCCATTATTGTTGCGTGCCGTGTTACGTGTAATCAAACTATTGCGGATTGTCATATTGCCTGTTGTATCATTAAAGATGGTGTTGCGAATGATGTTATCGCCAAAACGACTGTGATTAATGTTTATCGTCCCCGCGTTATAAATCATTGAATCACCCACTGAATTGGAAATATCAATATTTTCCAGTGTGAGGTTGCCATTATTACGAAATCCTGTACCGTTATCCCCACCAACATCTACGCTATACAATGACAAATTTGCAATAGTGACGGTTAGGCCTGTTTGGAGGGGGTCAACATCAAAGAAGCGCTCAAAAGATCCTATATTTACGGCTTCTTTAATGGATGTTTGATTCATACCATATCCAGTGAGTACCAAATCATCCGTAATATCGAAATCGCCAGACACATTTGTATCATCCGCTCTACCTTGTCTGATGAAGTACGTACCGGGCAAAATATAGATGCTCTGTGTGCCGAGTAGGGCGTTTGCCTCAGTAATGGCAGCACGCAACGAACACGTCCCATATGAATTTGTACACAAGCCATCACCGGGAGTCACATCATCCAAATCGAATGTTTCTTGAACGATGAAATCGGCATCATTCGCTCGAACTACGCTACTGAGGGTATCTGCATAAACCATTTCAATGTCCATATTTGTCCATTGAATTTGGAACTATGTTCAAATCATATTGAGTCAATATTTCTGCGCCGTCATCCGTAATGAGTACAGCATGTTCTAAACGCACGCCTGTCTCGTTGGGGTAGTAGATACCCGGCTCTAACATAATCACCATATTTTTTTGCAATACCTCGTCACTATGCGGCACAATACGCGGCGCTTCATGCCCAATGACTCCGATGCCGTGTCCTGTGTGATGTGGATAAGACGGATACCCTGCATTTATAATGAATTGGCGTACTGCTTGGTCAATGTCTTTGGCGATTGCACCCGGTTTTGCCATTGAAATTGCTAAATCAAGTGCTTCGGCAACTGTTCGGTGCATGGCGACCTGTTTAGCTGATGCTTCTGTCGCATAATAAGTGACGCAGCTATCGCTCCAATAACCATGAAGTTGCGTACTCAAATCAACAATGAAAGAGTCGCTTGGCAAAATCTCTACAGCTAAAGCAGGACCACCCATCCGCCGCCCAACTGTACAATCGTTCCCTAAAGGCAAAGTTTCTTTTGCGGCGCTTTGCATCGACTGATAAATAGCATACCAAACGTCTAATTCTAAGCGACCCACTTGCACGGTATCTCGCGCTGCGTTCTGTGCAATCTTAATTAAGGCAAAATTTTCGCGCATTTTGTCTAATTCTTCTGGTGTTCGTGTGATGCGAAGAGGATTTAGCCAGTTATCAATCGGAACAAAGTTCAATTTTTTCGATTGACTCAGTACATCCGCTAAAAATAATGGCAGATGGCGCGTTTCGATGCCCATATCAGTCGTTGATTGTGATGCACTGACCAGTTTCTTCAATGTCGAAGCTAGTAAGTCGAAGCCAGCCGGTTGTTCCTCAAAAGAATAGCCTTGATAGCCCAGCACCCGACAATTAGTTTGTGCCGCAAAATTCGCTGCTTCAGCCACCTGTGCATCCATGACAATCAGGGTAAAAGTCCCATCTTCGTACCAAACTAATGCGGGACCACCTGTATAGAGGTCAGCACCCACACGCCAAGGACGGGCAAATCCAGTCAGCCACGTTACATTTGCTGGGTTTGCGAAAAGGGCGCGAGCGATATTTTTACTTTTCAATAAATTATGAGTTCGGTCTCGTTGGTCTTGGTGCATAGTGCAATCTCGCTTAAATTAATGACTAATACCAATCATGGATAAGCACAGAAAACGTGTTTTTTCAGCAAATTATGGGTTTTCGGGCGTAAGGGCACAATGCATTGCGCCCCTACAATATATTATGACCCTAATTTTCAATGAAATCCTTAAACATTATTCGCGTAAACTGAGCCAGTCTGCATATTTATTGTGTAGGAGTCTTTTACAGGCTTGAAATTGTGTTTCAGAGAAGCCGTGATAAGGTGATAGAAGACGCAAGGTCATGTCCTCAAAGCCACCCAAGCGTACCCATAATTTGTCATACGCGCCATCAATGCGCCGTTCACCGACTAATTCTGCAAATAAGTCCATCAGCAAATCATGGAAACCTTGTTGTAGTGTAAGCATTGTTGCAAAGTCATTCTGTTGAGCCGCCTCAAAATATGTTTTTACTTTGAGAGGGCTTAAAGAGCCAAATGTCGCCAAAAGTGAACATTCCCCGTATAAACAACCTTGTAAGAGATTCCCTTCACCCAAGAAGTGCTGTAACTCGCCCACCTGACTGACCAATGCGGCGGCGCGTGTATGTCCACCACCTGTATTTTTTGTTGCAACCAAGTTGGGAATCGCATCAACCAGAGGACGATAATCACTCGCTTCTAAAACGCGCCCAGCACGCGGCAGGTTATAATGCAAAAATTGTGCATCAGGATATACGCCACAGACAGCTTGAAAAAAAGTCATCACTTCGGCATCGGTCAGTGTCCCCCATGAGGGCAGCGAAACTTGGAAGATGCGGAAACCCACATCATAGGCATAGTGTAGTTTCTCTACAATGATTGCCGTAGACATGCCAATCAACCCGACCATCGGGTGAACATCATCGCCGCGTGTTTCGTCATAAAATATATTGACGATACGTTGAAACTGCGACGTATTGACCGCATAACCTTCACCTGCCGTACCGAATATATAGAGGTGATTGAACTGTTCCAGTGTGGTTTGCACTGAGTGCCGAAACACATCTTCTAGTAAATTTTCATTCTCATCCCAAGGGATTTCACAAGAAACCAAAATTGCTTGCGGATAACGCGGCTTCGTAGTTGTCATTTTTCATCCTTCATTTTTGAATGAATCGGCAGTTTGCCAGAAACATACTCGGCGCTCTCTGCGTTTTGGTGGTTCACTTTTAACAATTTGTGCCATTCGCTATAAGCCCCTTTCGGGGTTTCACCGCGCCTCACACAAAATAACAAGGTGAGATAGAGTCTATAGGTTCAATAGAGACAGTTTGTTAAACAAGTTAGACCCTTAAACAGGGAAGTCTTGTAAGCGAAAATGAGCGTGCATCGCTTTTCTTGCGGCAGTAACGTCACGTTCTTGTAATGCCTGCACGATTCGTCGATGCTCCACGATGATTCGTTCTGGATTACGACGAATGGTAGAAGCATCTTCAGCTAATGTGCGGCGGAAAACATCGGTAATCAAAGGAGTCAATTCTCCAATCACGGCGTTCTTTGTCGATTTCAATAGAGCAACATGAAAATCAATATCTTCTTTAATTGTACTTTTGCCCTCGGCGTGTTTTTGCTCATATATTTCCAGAATCGCTATCAAAGACTGAATCTCATCGTCCGTAATGCGCTGAACAATGAGACCCACGCTACCAATTTCTAGTGCTGCCCGTGCTTCGCGCAAATCTTGTGCCGATGGTTCACCTTGCCCAATCATGAGTGGCAAATTTGTCAGCACACTATCACGGTCAAAATCAGCGACGAAAGTGCCTTTGCCAGCATATTTGACAACGACACCTTCTGCGACTAGCGAACTCAAAGCCTCCCGAATAATGTTACGGCTGACCGCAAGCGTCTCGCTCAGTTCTCGTTCACTCGGTAGCCGCGTATCACTGGCTAGATTCTCGACAAGGATAAATTTCTTGAGTGTGATAGCCGCTTGACGAGTCAGTGTGTCACGCGAAACAGGTTTTAGCAAAATAGAGTAGCCTCCCGATAAATCATCAACTTACAGTAGGAACACCAATCTGTGATAGAAGTTGGCGTAATTCGGCGCGCTCTTCCGAAGTCAGTGACCGTGACGGCAAGCGACTGGGGCCTCCATAGCGCCCAAGAATATCGAGTGCTGCTTTTACAGGCGGCGATTCGCCACTGGTACGTTGTGCCATCTTGCCACGAAATTCGCCCCAAGTCCAGTTGACCGCCATTATTTTTTTCTGGGCGGCGACATAATCTCCAGCTTGCAAGAGTTTCCAGACCGCGACATCGTGTTCGGGCCAAATGGTGGCTAAATGTGTAATAAAACCTGTGCCGCCGAGCATATGATTCATCACCCACATGCCGGCATTATCAACGACTGCCAAACGGTCTGCATAACGAGCAACCCCTTGCATATAGGCTGCGCCATTATTAGGGCGCGACCACTTCAAGGCTACGATACGCTCTAATTCGCATAATTCGTCTAAGACAGAAAAGGGCATATCATAATCGTGCCAGTGTGTGTTGTAGACCATGATAGCCACGTCTGATGTCGCCTCGTGGATAGCGCGATAAAGATTGAGGGCATCTTCATCAGAGGGTGGATAATAGTAGGTGGTACTAAATTGAATACCATATGCGCCAATCTCTTCGGCAAAACGAGCCATCTCAATCATCACATTGACATTGGTATCTTGTGCGCCAAGAATGACAGGCACTCGTCCTGCCGCACCATCCACGATTGCTTGGGCTGCTACTTTACGTTCATCAGGACTGAGCATATTGAAATCCCCACCTGCACCCACCGCGAGTAAGACTCCTTGTCCAGTCCGAATCCCATGTTCAACCAGATAATTGACCTCTGTTTTGATTGCCTCTGCATCAACAGTCAAATCATCTTTCAAATGTGTGATAACGGGAATCATCGGACCACACAATGTTTGTTTCACTGCTTGAATATCCATATTTCTCTGCTCTTTCTCCATTAGTACTTGACCAATTTAATTCTTGACGATTAGATTTGTGTTTTTCGGGCGCAATGCCTTGCGCCCCTACACAAAAACTTTTTTGATGATGTATTAGTTTATCGACATTTTCAGTTATATCGGATGTGAAAAAATCACGCCCCTACGGTTCAAAAATGATATGTCGTAGGGACTGCCTTCTGGCTGTTCGCCGCAAAACACAAAACTGCTTTTACAAATATTGTCTGCCGATTCGATTACCATGCTGTCCAGCCGCCATCAACCAAAATATTTTGCCCAGTGATATAACTGCCAGCATCACTGGCTAGTAATAAAATGAGTCCCTTCAATTCTTCGGGCTTTCCCATCCGCCCAAGCGGGACTTTTGCTTCGAGTCGGGCAAGAAATTCTGGATGATTATCATCAATGTCTGGCATCTTGGGAAAAGGACCCGGGCTGAGACAATTGACGCGGATATTATCTTTTGCCCAATACGCCGCTAAATGGCGTGTTAAGTGAACAATGCCACCTTTTAAGCTATGATAATTGGGAGGACTATTGATTCCTAAGCCTTCGTAAGCATCAGGATAGCTCGCAACCACACCATACATACTCCCAATATTGATAATTGCGCCGCCTGTGCCACGTTCTCGTAGATGTAACATGACATCGCGTGCCAATAGGAAGTAAGCGGTGACACCGACATGATAGGCTTGGTCAAAATCTTCGGCTGTGGCGGTATCAATCTCTGCTGCGGGTCCCCCATAAGCATTATTGACCAATATATCAATCTGTCCCATGCGCTCCACAACTGTATTAACAAAATCTGGAATAGTATCTGTTTCGCCTTGCATAAAACCTAAGCCTAAATGTCCTTCACCGGATAAGGTTGCTGCAAATGCCTCAGCTTGGGCGGCTTGGCGACTGGTCACAACTAGCCTTGCACCGGCTTCAGCTAAGGCACGACTCATGGCTGACCCTAACCAACCGGAAGCACCCGTGATAATGGCAACTTTTCCTTTTAGACTCAATAATTCCATGACATTACGTTCAGATTTGCTCATTAATTTCTCCTCTAAAAATCACTTTTTACTTAGACGGTCTCTAATCTACAAGTGCAAATAGTTGTCCTGCATTGTTATAGAAAATGTCTTCAACTTGACTATCGCTCAGTTTCAAACGCCGACAAGCCAAGCGCAAACTACGAATTGATTCGAGTCCAATCAAGACAGGCTGCAATGCAATATGCCTTTCTTCTGTATTCATATCCTCGGCATAAAACCAGTGGAACGAATCACCAATAGCGACACACCGTCCGCGCATGTGGCTGACATGAAAATCAGTACCGTAGAGCAAGCGTTCATGTCCCATTGTCTCGATAATCGCTTCAAAAGCGCCAGCTTCCGTCACGGCAGATGTATCAAACCAAACATTATCCAAGCCGCGCAAACTATCAATGCCTTCAATCGTGTGCCAAGGATTAAATCCGCGTGCAGCATGAGCCAGAATCAAGCGCATGTTGGGGTAGTTTTCACAATAGCGGCGAATAGTGGCTTGATTGATAGGGTCAGCCAATGCCCTATCGCGTACCATATGCAGCGTAATCGTCAAACCGAGTTCATCCGCGACACGCATATGAGCTTCTGGTAAGTACAGTTCAATCGCTGCTTGCCAAGTGGGTTCATCGCTTTGAGCCATCGTGTGATAGCATTTTAAGCCCGAAAAACCCGATTCTTTCACCGTATCAAATACATATTTTGCATCCATATCGGGCGCAATAATCATTTGACCAAAGGCATTTTTTCCCTGTGAGCCACTGACTTCTGCTGCGACGAATGCGTTGTTAGCAATACGGTCTCCTGTGAAGGCTAATCCAAAGAATAGCCCACCCTTTGTCCGTCCGTTGGGATGAATCCAATCAATATAATGATAGTAAGTCGCCAAATCTATGCGTTCGGGCGTGTCCAGATAACTTGCTGGCACAGGTTCAGGCGCGAAGTGTTCATGCGTGAATAAATGTGCATGGGCATCAAAGATACGGTCAGGCAAAAATGGCTCAACCTCACGCGCAATCATACTCTTATCGGCATCTGTTAACTTCCAAGCGGTCATATTTATTCTCCCCAAGCCGCACGCAATAAACGTAACCAATTGCCGTGCATAATATTGTTAATATCGGTATCGCTATAACTCCGACTTGCCAATTTTGCGGGGACTTGTTGTAAATCAGCAATGGTATCTAAATCGTATGGCGATTGTTCTCGACCAAAACCGCCGTCTAAATCTGTACCAATCGCGGCATGACGACTATTGCCTGCTAATTGACATACATGGTCAATATGGTCTACGACTGTATCAATGGAGGCATCTTTATTGCTGTTTCCGCGCAGAAAGCCGGGTATCAGCATCCAAATATCGAAGGCAGCGCCGATGACACCATCGCGCTCAATAATGACTTTTAGCTGCTCATCACTAAATTGGCGTTGCTGTGGCACAAGAGCGCGGCAATTATTATGACTCGCAAGTACGAGACCGTCATAATGACCCACTGCTTCCCAAAAAGCCTCATCCGAGAAGTGGGTGAGGTCAAGCACCATACCCAGACGAGTCATTTCTTGTAACAACGGTTTGCCCAAATCGGTCAAGCCTAATTGTGTGCCTGTGCCGCCAGCATAACGTCCGCGTCCATAATGGGTGGGTCCCAGTAAACGCAAACCCACATTCCACCATTCTTCCAATTGCTCTGGACTGTGAATCGGGTCAGCACCTTCCATACTGATGACGAAACCTAGTGGTGGGGTAGCTTGTGTGTCTGCACCATCGTTTTCCCATGTATCCCATTCTGACATATGCGTATTCAGGCTAGGGCTGTCGGTAATGATTCGTATATGCCCGTCTTTTTCTAGCGCACGATAGTAGGCTAATTGTCCGTGTGCGATGCCATACGATTGTATTGGCGAGGCATAATCAATATGAGCGACAGGTTGTCCAGTTGACCGTGCTAAAAGTGTTGCAAAACAAAGTGATATCCGTCCTTGTCGCATTTCTGGCAAGGCGACTGTTCCTTGTGCGCGTCCTTTGCCCTGTACACCGACTTCTGTTGTCCGAATCGTGTAAACAGAATCCAGCAAATTGCGATTCCATTGCAAGGCATTCCAAGATAAATCAAGGTGGGCATCAATAATCTGCATCAATAAATCCTTTTCAAAAATCCGTTATAGATATTTCTAAAACCATCTCTTTCCAGCGATATTTAGACTCGTAGTCGTGCATAATGAATATCCATGGTTTGATTGTTGCCGGCATAATAAAAAACCAGCACCTCGCCATTGGCTAAGGTTTCGGCATACGGTAAGCCAAATGACCAGAGTCTCATTTCTTCAAGCAGTGCGCCTGTATCATCTTTTTGTGTTTTTTCACTAGCTTGATGGGCATAAACCAACACTTCGCTTGCAGGGTCAAACGGCGATTCAACATTTGCTGCAAGACGAGCGCGAATAGATTGGCTTTGAAAACGGTCTACCCATGCCAGTACAATGCGCCCATCTGGAAGGATTGCTGGATGAGCGGCTTGGTCAGTAATCATTAGCTTATCGAACAAGACGGCGAAACGGCTCTTTCTTCAAATCACTTTGCAATAGATTATCCAAATCGCCACTATCCAGACCTTTTTTGACGACAGCTAGAGCCTGTGTAGCGATGTTTGCAGTTGCCTGAATATCTTCTTGTGTATGGGCTAATGTGGCTTTGAAACTCATGTTGCAATGGACACCGCGCCGTGCCATTTCTTGGATAAATAAGGTGTTCACTTTAGGACGGAGTGCCTCATTGGGCAAATCAAGTGTAATCGACGGATTCCAAAATAGCCCCGTACATGCACCCGATAATCCGACATCGGCAATGGCTTTGTTGAGGGCAATTCGCAAAGTTTCGCCAATTTCCTCAAAACGTTTGGCAGAATCGCGCCGTTGCAGTTCTCGAATCGTCACAAGAGTCGCCACTAAACCGAGATTATCGCTCCAATAAGAACTGGAAATAAACATTTGTGCGGCGGGTTGCATAACATCGCGTGACCCCACAACTGCGCCCATGGGATAGCCATTAGACATTGCCTTAGCAAGAACCGTCATATCGGGCGTGGCACCAACAAGTTCTTGAGCGCCGCCAATCCGCAGCCGCCAGCCACAAGAGACCTCGTCAAAAATGAGAATCACATCATGCGCTTTCGCTAAAGCCTTAACGCCTTCCAAATAACCCTGTGGAGGCATTTCTGAGCGCAAAGGCTCCATCATAATTGCAGCAACACTGCCAGCATGTTCTTTGAGCAAGGTTTCGAGAGATTCAAGATTGCCCCATACAAAGGGTAGGGCTGTTCCTGCTAATACTTTGGGGACACCAATCGGCTCAATCCCAGCAAAGGGAAATTCACCACTTTCGGGGTCAACGAGATAATTCGCGGATTGATACCAATCATGCCAACCATGATAGCCAGAGAATAAGATAATATCGCGTCCGCTTACGCCACGCGCAATCCGAGCCGCCATCGCATTCGCTTCACCGCCCGATTTGGTATAGCGTACCATCTCTGAACTCGGAATAACCTCATTTAATAATTCTGCCAACTCAATTTCGAGGGCATTATTGACGGTATAGAGACTGCCTCTATCAATTTGTTCTTTGACAGCCGTATCGACGACATCATCAGCATGTCCCAAAATAATCGCCCCGACAGCATTCACCCAATCAATATATTCATTTTCATCGACATCAATAAAGCGTGCGCCCTTAGCTCGTTGGGCATAAATTGGACTCATGCCATGTGCAAATTGGCTAGAGCGCCGACTAATCAATTGTGTACGACCCGGAATAAGTTCTCCTGCTCGTTCATAGATTTCTAAAGAACGTGCGACACTATAATTTTGGGGCATCGGTTTTGCTCCTTGTGCGTAACACTGTTAAAAATCCGGCAGACGTAAGATTCCAAAGTAAGCGGGCTTATGAAAATCAATCGGTACGGTCATGGTCGGCGACCAACAACTAAATTCAGCCGGGGCATCACGCGGACGTTCGATACGATAAAAATTTGCACGCCATACTTTGGGTAGTGCATCACTTGGAGCAACGGCTACCCAAGGAATTATAAGTGTAGCAGTCCAGTGATTATTAGCATCGTCGCGTTTGGCATACCATTGAATATCAGGGCAATCCCATGCCGTGATAAGCTCTATATCTTCTCGATTCGAGCTAGGATTAACAATCTGAGCATCAAACAATACCCCATTCGGGCTAACTTCAAATTCATAATAGCGAACGGGATTTGCTTCACCATGCCCAAGAAATAATTCTACAGCCTCTTCATCGTAAATCGGCTCGTCGCGCTCAGTGAAAGTTCCCCAAATATCTGTATCTTGGCAATCAAAGCGTAGATAAAGAGCTTGCTGGTCACAACATACACGGGTTACAGTCTGTTGGGACGCTAATTGGCTATTATCAGCCAGCATAAATGGGCTGAGAGTCGGTATCTTTTCCCAATCCCAGTCCAGTAGATTAGCTTGTTCGCGCCAAGATTTCGGAGCGAGAGGAAGTTCAAGGTCATACGTTGCAGAAGTCACAATTTTCTCTTAAAGAATCTCTAATTTACATCAAAAACATAACAATATCTGTTGACTGGTATACTTATAGTACCAGAATACCACACTTGAAGCATGTGGTCAAATATCCACTTCTGAGATAGTGTATCCATTTCGGCTTCGTGCATTAAGGAATCATAATGCGTTTATTAGATAAACTGCGGCACAAATTGATTGTTTCATGTCAAGCAGAAGAAGGATTTCCGCTCAATCAACCGCATCATCTGGCGGCGCTTGCTGCTACAACAGCTATGGGCGGAGCGAGTGCCATTCGTGCTAGTGACCCCGAAAATATCCTCAAAATACGGGAGAGCGTGGATTTACCTATCATCGGTATCTATAAGAAAGATTACAGTGGCTTTGCTATGAAAATTACGCCAACAATGGCAGAAGTCATGGCGATTGTTGAAACAGGTGTCGAAATGATTGCGATTGATGCCACAAGCCGTCCCCGACCTGATGGCAAGTCATTAGAAGAATTTATCGCGGAAATTAAAAAACGCACCGATATCTTGATTATGGCAGATGTTTCAACATTGGAAGAAGGTATTCAGGCGATGCGTTTTGGATGTGATGTCGTGAGTACCACACTCTCCGGCTACACCCCGTATAGTTCGCAGAGTGATGACCCTGATATTCAATTAATTCGTGATTTGACACGCGAACTTGATGTGCCAATCTTTGCTGAGGGGCGTATTTCTTCTCCTGATGATGTGCGTGCCGCATAGCAAGCTGGCGCACATGCTGTCGTTGTTGGTTCAATGATTACGCGCCCGCATCTGATTACAGAACGCTTTGTCGCAGCGACTCGCAATCCAGCAAATGAAGAATCTGTTGTCGCAATAGACATTGGCGGAACGAAAATAGCAGGTGGCATTATTGGTCATCATGGGGAAATTCTGATTGAAAGTCGGGTATTAACTCCGAAAGAAGGCGGTAATCTAATTTTAGATAGTGCAAGTGGGCTGATTGCAGATTTGCTAAAGCGGCATGAAGGGCAAAAACCCAGCGCCATTGGCATCTCCACAGGGGGACAAATTGACAGAGATGGGATGATTATCGGCGCAACGGATATGCTTGCAGATTGGATTGATTTGCCATTCAAACAGAGCATCGCAGAAAAATTTCGTCTGCCTGTAACTGTGATAAATGATGGTCATGCGGCTGCTTTGGCAGAGGCGCATTATGGGGCAGGGCAGGGCTATGAATCCATGCTGTGCATTGTTATAATTGGTTTTGTAAATTTCGCATCTGGGCCAATGCGAACCGCCTTTGTTGCCATACAGCCACATCTGCATATCTTCACCCGATGTGTTATGATGAAGCATCCATGAAACTTCCAAAATCAGTGTTGCCCCATTGTCAAAACGGACAAATCCGAGTGCCAATTCTTCGACATCCATAATGTCTGAAGGGACAGTATCATAATTACTCCAGTGTGAGGTCTAAGATATGGACACCGATATCAATGGTTGCACCACCGCCGCTATGTTTTTTCATCAAGAAACCGGGGCGAATCGGGATTGCAATTCGACGGAGCAGCCAACTACGGGCATGGTAGATATCCCCTAGTGTACCGGCATCAATTTCAGACTTCATGGCTTTAGCTTTACCAGAAAAACGAAAATGTTGGGCAGTCATCAGCAATTTACCGGACTTATCTCTAGCATCAATCATGTCTTGAATATTTTTTCTGTAGGGGCTAACGGCTTTTCGCATATAACGTGTTTGCCGGCTTCTAATGCTGCAATCGCTAGGGGTGTGTGATAATTGTTGGGGGTGCAAATATCAATAATATCAATATCAGGGTTGTTGATGAGGTCAGCGGAGTCAGTGGACGTTTGAGCGACACCCCACTTTGCTGCCCATGTATCTACGGCATCTTGGCTAATATCTGACCCTGCGATGACTTCTGTATGAGGCGATGCAGCCCAACCCGGCATATGCGTTCCGGCTATGCCACCAACCCCAATGACACCCACTTTTAATGTCGTCATGATTTCTCCAATTTCGTCTACAATGTGTCTGGTTTGACCCAGCTATTCGTTTTTGCGGCGGTATAAAGTGCTTCCATAACGGCGACACGGTCTGCGGCTTCTTTTGCGCTCACTAAAGGTACATCTTTGCCTAATACAGCATCTAAGAAAAGGTCAAATGCGTGGGGTAGGGCAGGCGGTAAATCTGTCCAAGGCGCTTTCCCATCTGCACCCTCAACATGCTGACTATGGAAGTAAAGCTGCCCGTCGT
This sequence comes from Anaerolineae bacterium, assembly GCA_030950085.1. Lineage (GTDB taxonomy): Bacteria > Chloroflexota > Anaerolineae > Aggregatilineales > Phototrophicaceae > JAUZRW01. The sequence goes on along the minus strand of JAUZRW010000216.1, from coordinate 5,082 downwards.
TGACATAAACTTGTCCCTCTGTACCTGCAATAAGGATAGGCATTGTGTTGAAGATATCAACCCATCCGGCAGCCATTGTGCCAATCACGTTATTGCTAAAACGAAGGATGCCTATGCTTGGCACATTCTACGGTCTATAAAACAAGGACAAGGTTACGAATCTCTTTTCGACCATCTGGGCGCAAATAGCCTTGCCAAGCGTATTCATCGTAATTGACCATGTAGTTTCTCCTAGATTATTCGTATTGCGTATCTATTGCTGCTCCTGTTTTGGGGTCAAAGGAGGCAGAGCGTATATCATAGTCGCTGGCACAATTATGAAGATGAACATTCTCGCCGACCTGAATATCTTGTGTCGCATGACCAATAGCAATTCCATATTTTATGATAGCCTCATCCGCTTGAATCGCTTTCAGGGCAACTTTATGACCATATTCTATATTGCAAGCCCTGTGCCGCCCAATGTTGTTTGACAACGCCCTTGCCCGTTGATATCAATCATATCATCAAATATCAAGATATTGTCTGAATAACCGTGTCGAGAATAATTTGAATAGCCGTAGGCAAAGGGGCAATAGACAAAATCATCGCGCCGCGAAAGCGCCTCATAGACCGCTATTGGATTCCAATTAAATACCTCTTTTGGGCATAAACTCGTTAATTCTCGTAATTGCTCTAAGGCTTTCAGGCTTAAATCATCCGAAACAACCCATTCATCCTCAACAAAGGGTGCTTGTCCTTGCGTCGCACAAAGCATATAAAAATTCATCAGAGTATCAATGGGGATAGCAGGCATAATGACTCGTCCCTGACCTGCAAGAGCTAACAAATCTTGCCAAGTTTGTGGCTGTTCTAGCCCATAGTGTTGGAGCAAATCTGGGCGATAAGCTGCAACAGGTGTAGCAGCATCAATCGCTAAAGCACACTGATTGCCATCAAAAACATAGCTAAAATGAGAATGCCCAACAGAGTTGGATGCTTGGTCTTTGAGGTATTCTGACGGAATGTGGTCTTGCAAGGGCAGTAGCACATCACTAAAGGCTGCAAATCCCGCCCACGGGTGGTCAATGACCAATAAATCATATTTTTCAGCTAATGCTTGAATGGGCGCATCGGCGAACTCTTGTAAAGAGCGTTTATCCCATTGAATATCTACGTGAGGGTTCATTTCACTAAACCGTTGTGCCGTTGCCATTACGGATATATAACCACGCGAATGATTCCATGTGATACCCCGTAAAATGGTTTTCTGTGTCATAACTGCTATGCTCCTTATTTCTGATGCACTGTTAAAGCACACCGACTGTCACTATAACAAAGCCCATACCACTTTTTTCGGAATTTATGATTTTATAGCACATTGATTTTTACTTGCAAAATTTGATTTTATATGCAAAATATAACGAGGTAAGCAATAATTGTCAATTACACAGGTAAAATTTGTCGATAGACCCACAATATCAAGTAAAATAATAGGATTTTGCGATGATAAAAACTACTTATTTTGAAGAATATGTTATCGGAGAAAGCCGCGAAACTTTTGGTAGAACGATTACTGAAGCAGATATTGTCATTCATGCGGGGCAAACAGGTGATTTTTTCCCACATCATATGGATGCAGAATGGGTCAAAACACAAGAATTTAAGAAGCGTATCGCGCATGGCACACTCATTTTGAGTATCGGGATTGGGATGACTGCTAACGAGATTAATCCGGTTGCATTCTCTTATGGTTATGACCGTGTTCGCTTTATTCGACCTGTATTCATCGGCGACACGATAACTGTTAAAGCAACCATTACTGAAAAACGCGATTACCCAAAGCGACCCAATCAGGGCTATGTGATAGAACAGGTTGAAATTAGTAATCAAGATGGGAACGTTGTTTTAGCTTGTCAGCATCTATATCTAGTGCAACGGAAGGAAGCATCTCAAAGCGAATAATTCACTGTACAATAGCCCTTAATCATATGGCTAAAGAAGAGTTGATAACGAGATAAATTATGGCTGAAGAGAAAATCGCACCCAATTATAGTGTCCCTGCCTTAGAGAAGGGTTTAGCTGTTCTGGAAATACTGGCACATGCTTCTGAGCCGCTTTCTCTCTCTCAAATATCGGATATGACAGTGAAGAGTACCAGTAAACTGTTTAGAACCCTGAATTGTTTGGTAGAAAGAGGGTATGTCACTAAAGATGATGTATCAGGGAAGTACCTACTCACGCTCAAGTTATTTGAGTTGGCAAATAGACATTCTCCACTCGAACATCTGCTACAGATGGCGACGCTACCGATGCAAGAACTGGCATGGGCTATTCGGGAGTCGTGCCATATTAGCATTGTCCAACAGAGACAATTACTCGTGGTCGGTCAGGCAGAAAGCCCCGAAAAAGTGCAAATCTCAGTTTCAGTGGGGGCAACATTCTCTTTAGTTTCAACAGTTTCTGGACGCTTATTATTAGCCGCAATGGATGATAGTGCAATTAAGGCAATCTTGGATAAAAGCCCAGATTTCGCCAAAATGAATGCAGAAGATCAACGTATTTTTTGGGAAAGAATATCGGAGATTCGCCAGACAGGAATATCGACTGCCCTTGATGAATCCTTCATAGGATTACAAGATACAGCCGTTCTCATTGGTAATCCTGATGTGGGAGTCATTGCTGCAATAGCCGTTACACAACTGACTGCTAGTACGAAAAGCATCGATTCGCAACAAATTGTGGAGGCATTGCATCGTTGTGCTAAGCAAATCAACGAGCGTGCGGGACTCAGTTATACGGGAAAATCGCTTTGATACCGATGGCAAATATCAATCTAATGTGTCCTGCTAGTTTGTCAAAAATGACCAAAATAGTTGAAAGGATGAGATATGTCACACTTTAATTTTCGCCAAGCGGCTATTCTGCCACAAAAATCGCTGCCGATTGTCAGCATTGGGCTTGGGGGGATTGTTCATGATGCCCATTATCCGGCATATAAAATTGCTGGCTTTGATATTATCGGGGGTTTCGATATTAATGCCGAGCGTGCCGCAGAAATGAAAGAAAAATTCAGTCTCCCGATTATCTATGAGTCACTCTCGCACGCCACTGAACAAGCACCAGAAGATGCTGTATTCGATGTAGCAGTCCCCGGTAGTGCAATCACTGATATTTTGCAACAGATACCAATAGGGCGTGCAGTCCTGATTCAAAAACCAATGGGGGATAACCTTGAACAAGCGCGTGAGATTTTAAGCGTCTGTCGTGAAAGAAAGCTACTGGCTGCTATCAATTTTCAACTGCGTTTTGCACCCTTTATCATTGCCGCACGCGATATGATAAAACAGGGTCTCATCGGTGACTTATACGATATGGAAGTTCGGATGCAAATTAATACGCCATGGCATTTATGGCAATTCTTATTTCCGTTACCACGAGTTGAAATTCTCTATCATAGTATCCATTATATTGACCTTGTGCGCTCATTTTGTGGTACACCGCAGAGCGTCTATGCTAAAACGATGAATCATCCCACTGCTCCTGACCTCAAAGGGGGAACACGGTCAATGATTATTATGGATTATGGCGACAATCCAAGAGTCAACGTTATGACCAATCACAGTCATGCTTATGGCGCACAAAAGCAGCAATCTTATATCAAGTTTGAAGGCAGCAAAGGGGCGATTCAAATTCGTGCCGGACTCAATATGAATTACCCCGATGGAGTACCCGATAAGTTTGAATATATTTTGAAAGAAGAGGGCAAAGAATCCCAATGGCAAGCGTTAGATATCAATGGCTCATGGTTTCCTGAAGCCTTTATCGGGACAATGGCAAGCCTGATGCGCTACGTAAACGACGAGACAGATTCATTGCCGACCTCAGTTGAAGATGCCATTATGACCATGGCAACTGTCGAAGCAGCCTACAGTTCCAGCGAAAACGGCGGCACACCCTTGTTAAAAATAGAGCAGGCATAAATTGAACGATAGCAGTGAATTAACTGGGTACAGCGCCTCTGTACCCGGTCTCTGCGTTCGCTGTGCTTCTACAAATTGAGACTATAAAACGCATTTCCTGTTCCACCTAAGATAGCATCTTGTTCAGCTTGTGATAAATCGGCAATCGCTTTTTTAGTCTCGTTCCAAACCTTCGCATAATCACCCGCTAAGATTGCAACTGGCCAGTCACTACCAAACATGAGGCGTTCTGCCCCAAACTTCTCTAAAGCAAAATCAATCAGTGGTTTGATATCTTCATATGTCCAATTTTCAAAATCAGGTGTCACGGTATTCAAGCCAGAAACTTTGGCATAGACATTCGGGCTTTGTGCGGCTGCCGCCATTTGTTCACGCCAAATTTTGCGGGCATCTTCGTCTAAAGGGGGTTTCGCAAGATGATTAATCACAATTTTTAAGTTGGGTACTTTTTCTACCAATGTCGGTATATGCTTGAGATGATTCGGAAAAACAGCCACAACATCAAATGTGAGACCGCGCTCTGCCAATATTTGAAGGCTTTCAATAACTTGTTTTTGGATGACCCAATCAGGATGTTTCTCTTCATGAATGAGGTGACGAATCCCTTTGAAGTAAGGATTTTTGCCGTATTCATCTAATTTCTTAGCGGTCTCTTCTGGGTCAAGTAGCGGCACCCAGCCAACGACACCTGCAACCCAATCATAATTAGCAGCAATATCTAGCATCGAATTTGTATCCGCATAAGAATCCATAGCCTGCACAATCACTGTTTTATCTACACCAACAGCTTTCAGTTGTGGTTCAAGTTCTGGTGGCTCAAAAGTGCGATAGATGGGACCAAATTCTGGAACAAGCCACGGATAAGCAACTTTATCCAAATTCCAAAAATGTTGATGGGTATCAATTTTAAGCATATTTTTTCTCCTAATCGCTATTCTGACATAAGTTTATCAGGGCGAATACATTGCAGGATACAGAATCTGTTTCACTTTAATCATTCTGACAGCGCGTTCCGCCAAATTATTGTCAAAGGGGACACGAAAATCAGACATGAAAGCTAAAGTTTCAGCTTTGTACTTTTGTAAGCGATCCAGCAAATTCTTTGCTTTAGATTGTTTCG
>JAUZRW010000215.1 GCA_030950085.1 Anaerolineae bacterium | reverse complement strand
GATAATATCCCCACGGCTGACCCAGATGGCTTTGACCCAACAAGCATCACATGGACTTGCACAGCCAGTGCTGGCGCGAGTTGTATTTCTGGGCAACCTGCCGGAACAGGCGACACAGGAACGGGAGCGATTAACACCTTCATCGACGTTCCGCGTGATGAACAGATTGTTTATATGCTGACTGCGACTTTGCGTCCGAACTACAGTCAACCGACTGTTACGAATACTGCCGCATTAGAGACAGGTGAATCAGCGTCGGATACCAACGGCATCATCTCTGACCCACCAACAGGCACCAAAGTCGGTGTCGTTATCGGGGGTACTCGTATTCGTTGGACAATGACATGGCTCAACACGGGTGGCGCACAAGCCGCAACTATCTCTGATACACTCCGCCCTGGTCAAACGTTTATTGGCAACCTCGGTTGTACTGCTGTTGGGACAAGTACCACAACGTCTTGTTTATATGATGCACCAACGAACACCGTAACATGGCAGGGTACAATTGGCACAGGTAACGCAAATCGTGTTGAAATTGCCTTCGATGTCAGCGTTAGCGGTGATGGGAATTACAATAATGTAGCGAGTATCAATATGGGTGGGCAAGCTGCCAGCACCACGGCTGCTGTCACTATTGGTGACGCGAATCCGCCATCAACAGACAATAACCTGTCTAATGCACAACCGATTATCGATGACCCAATTATCGTGAAACTGGTGGACCCGGTATTCATTCAGCCCGGTGAATTGGCAACATGGACAATAACCATCACTAATCCGAATGCTGTAGCCCTAACCAATATTCAAATGAGTGATGATGTGCCTGTTCCGTTACAGGTTGTTTCTGCCTCGGCGACTAATGGTACAGTCACGGTTTCAGGACAGGTAGTGCGTGTATTCATCAATACCCTCGCTCCGAACGAAACATCAACTATCACGCTGATAACACGGCTTGACCCAGCATTCCAACAAACTATCGTCAGCAATTCAGCTTTCCTCGATGCACCTTATATTGGTGATTCATCTGCCGATATATTCGTTATCAATGGCTTACCCGAAACAGGTGAAGCCCCTTGGTGGCGAACGTCAGTCTTGCTAGGTCTTGGATTATTGCTAGGTCTTGCAGGGTTTGTTGCTACTCGAAGGTCATGGCAGTATATTCGTAAACAATAGTATGCGATATTCATCGAAGCTCATTAGTTTGCCATAATCCTAATGAGCTTCGATTATTGTGAGGTAATGCCACAAATTGGCACGTTTCTTGCGTGAAAGTATCATAATGAGGAGGGTAAGCAACAGTTTATTAATTTTTGAACACTGTCATCAAAATAATCAGTTTCTGCCTATCCGAAGAAGCTCTGAAATTAGAATAATCTCACGTCTACCAACGTACCGGATGGGTAGCCGCTTGTATTTAGCGGGACATGAATGAGTCCATCAGCTTTGAGTAGCGTATAAATCAAATTCGATTTGCCCCATATCGGTTCCGCATTGTGACCGATGTCGGTTTTGTGCAGACGAACAGGTATTGAATCTTCGCGTCCACTGGTGCTGGCAATATTTTGTATAAGTGTCGCGCCAACTGTTGCGATTGGTTTTTGCGCTTCGCCTAGCAAATATCGAATAATGGGAACCAGCACTTGACGCGCAACCAACATAGCACTTACGGGATTGCCCGGTAATCCGATAACGGGCTTGCCATCACACGCCGCAACGATTGTCGGCTTGCCCGGTTTCACGGCTAATCCATGTTGGAGAATACCGGGTTTACCCAGTTCGTTCACGACATCATAGGTTAAATCACGGGTGCTGACCGAACTCCCCGCACTGAGGATGAGCATATCGTATTCGGCTAGTCCTTGACGTGCTAACGCTGACAGACTATCCAAAGTATCACGAGCGATGCCTAGCCGTACTGCATCCGCGCCCATCTCATGACAGAGTGCCATTAGCATATAAGAATTAATATCGCGGATTTGCCCTAATTGCGGTGTTTGCTGCACCTCGACTAATTCATCGCCACAACTGAGGATAGCAATACGGGGTTTCTGCATGACTTCAACTTCTTGAATCCCTACCGCCAATAAGCCACCGATATCTTGTGGGCGGATACGATGCCCGACAGGGAGTGCTTCACTATCTTTTTCAATATCTTCGCCTAATTGGATGATATTTTCTCCATGAGCGACAGGCGCAAGGACTTCAAGCGCACCCGTACCCACAAGTTGCGTTCGTTCAATCATGACGACAGCATCTGCCCCACTCGGAATCATCGCGCCTGTATGGATTTCTGCTGCTTCGCCAGATTGTATTGTCAGTGATGGCACTTCGCCCATGTGGACTTGCCCTATCACTTGCAAATAGCTTGGCAGTGCATCCGTCGCGCCAAAGGTATCGGCTGCTTTCACAGCATAGCCATCCATTGTGCTACGATGAAATGCTGGTAAATCTATCGGCGATTGTAGGGGTGTTATCAGGACACGATTGATTGTCGCAATAGTCTGTAACATCTCACTTTTTTCTAACGGTTTAATATTTTGAAACAAGTTTGCGAGTGTTGTATCAATCGGCTGAACAGCGAAAAATTGTTTTGATATCATAGCGATTTTCCGAAAAAACGATTATCAGTTACAATTATACTTAGGTGTTGGGCAATTTTGGTAGAACCGTTTTTATATAAAATGTAGACAACGCAGCGCAAATTCAGGATAAATTGTCAGTTTAATTCAGAATTATCAGCATAAGAATTAACACACAACCTATTCCTAACTAAAAACAAGCGGATAATATAGGGAAATCTTTAGTATAATTAAGAAAGAAATTTCTTAAAAGGTGATGGAATGGATAAGAAGAAGCCACAAACTGCACGCCTAGACAAAGATGCTGTTATCAAATTTATGAATAGTATGAATGATAACGTTGATACCCAAAAAATTGACAGCGATAAGCTCTTGAGACAGTATGCTATGGAAATGCCAGAACCCGTGTCTCCTGAGAAGGGTCTCGCGCTGTATCTGCCACGTCGTCCTGAGCCTGTGATTATCACGGACAAGAATATCATTACTATGGGGCGCAATGACCCCGTATCCGGTATCAATCCTACTTTGGATTTGACCGAGTTTCATGGCGCAGAATTGGGTGTCTCGCGTTTTCATGCCGAAATTAGCATTACTGATGGTCGTTATTATATCAAGGATATGGGCAGCACAAACGGAACGTATGTAAATGGCAAAAAAGTTCCGCCGTATAAACTGACACATATTCGTAATGCTGACCAAATACGACTCGGACACTTGAGTATTGTTATCGGCTGATTATGCGCTTAAACCCGTTCAATAGCGATAGTCGCTGAATCTGGTGCGCCATTTTGTAATACAGTATGTGTGCTTTTGGTAATGTAGTCTCCTTTATCAAATTCTTGGCTACCGTCCATGCTGATATGCACCCGCAAATTATATCGCCCACCTGTACCGACATCATCACCTGCCAGCGTGAAGGCAAGCGGACTGCCTGTATATGCCACATCACGCATAACCATTTGCGCGGCGATTTCAGGCGGCATCCCTATAGGAGCATTCGCTTCAAGGGTAATGTAGAGCGTTGCACCGCTAAAATTTTCGGCATTATCGGGGAAGGTGATAGTACCTGTTACAAGGGTTGTCATTGATTGTTCCTCAAGCTAGATTCTTCACAAAATGAAAACAGGGCGGTTTTTCTTGCCCACCCTGCTATACGTTCAAATTATGCTTTGTGTTTCACAAACACCTGTGCTTAGTCGCGGTGTCCGCAATCTCGCTCATCATCAAAACGAACATTCTGCGAATCGGTGGCAGATGCCGTCTCTAATTCGTACATTTCCAGCACACCGTTGATATCACCTTCGCTGAGTCCATCGCGTTGACCGATTTCATAGTCGCCATGCGGCACAATCGTATCCTGCCCATTCTTAGAGAATGCCCAACGGGGATAGTGCATGATTGAATTATAATCATATGAGCCTAAATCAGCGCCATTGTCAGTTTGCTTGTCGAAGTTATAAGCATACATCGAAATGATGTTTTCATAGAGGATATCGACATGCTCATCGCGGTCAATACGACTTTGTTCATGCCACAAACCTATGGCATGTCCCATTTCATGAATGGTATTGCCTGTACTGCACGCACGCGCCAACATAATCGGCTGCATACCACCTTGCATCCCAACATAAGAGGCACACCCTTGTGATGGCACGAATTTTACATAATTGGCTTCGGTAGTGCGCTCGACAAAGCGGAAAGGTGTATTTTCTTCCCAATGGGCAATCGCATCTACAATCCGGAATTGGTCTGGGAGATTACGGTCAATTTCATACGGAATCACTTGGTCAGCCCAGAAGTAACGACTCTCATTGATACCCATACTAGCTTCTACTGCACCATCAGGATGGAATAGAATATCGCCTTCCATGACCGCATAGCCATCAACATTCACATAACGAACAGGCATCCGTCGGACTAATTCGCCATCGAGTAAACCGGTATAGCTACCTGAATAGACTGTTCCGGCTGCCCCACTGTCATCAAACAACAGACCGAATTCAGGGTCGGTATTTTCGACAACAACGCTGCTGAGGTTATTAGAGACAGGTGTTTCGGCTTCTTCGTTATCGCCTTGGAAGACCGCAAACAATCCCATGACAATCATCAGAAAAAGAATACCGTACCAGTGACGTTTGCTAAATTTCTTTTCATCGTCGTACATTGGCTTTGTCCTTTTAACACTTTTCGTAACTGCTCAGGTAGGTATAAAGGGTCGTCCAAGCAGAGCCTCATAAATAACTTGGATGACATTTTGCCCCTGTTTACGGGCAGTTGAGATATAACTGCGAATATCACAGAAAGTTTCAGCACCGAGACGAGTAC
>JAUZRW010000214.1 GCA_030950085.1 Anaerolineae bacterium | reverse complement strand
CGATTTGGGGATAAGGTATCAGGCGAGATTTTCCCCTGCGCTGGATGAGACGATTACGGTGCAGCATGGTAAAAACACGGACGGGTTCGGGCGTGTGTATCGCGCTTATGTGACACAGGACATGACCGCTACGCAATATGGAAGTTCTAATCAGGATAGCGACGTGGCTATACAGGGTCCGAGTGGGGCTGGTGCGACTGAGAGTAGTGGGTCTCAGACGGGATTAGATGGACCCGTTGGCGATAGTGGCGGTGTGGACTACCGAGCCGCACAGTCGTTTCAGATGAGCGCGGCGGGTGCGATTTCGCAGTTTACATTCACCTTAACAGCTAATACGGGTTCACCCACTGGCGATTTGGGCTGGGAAATTCGTGATAACAATGCAGGGAAACCGGGTTCAACGGTGCTTGAGTCGGGGTCAATTGCTAATGCCAGCGTCACGGCATCGGCACAGAACACGGTGAATATCACAAATGGCGCTTATCTGGCTGCCAGCACAACTTACTGGCTTGTGTTGTATTCTACTGTGGCGAATGAAGCCACAAACAACAAGTGGAATTGGCAAGCAAAACTTTCGGGGACTTATGCGAATGGTAATCGGGCTTATTCCTCAAACGGGGGGACAAGCTGGACGACAGATGCTGTTGACCATACATTTACCGTGACGACCAGTGCTGTGACAAGTAATGATTCTCTGGCACAAGGCGTTCAGGTTTCTAGTGTGACCAATGTGAAGTCTGTCAAATTGTGGCTTCGTAAAAGTGGTACACCAGCCGGAAATCTGACGGTCAAAATTGAAACCGATAGTTCCGGAAGCCCTAGCGGTACTGTCGTTACGAATGGCACATCGGCGACTGTTGCCGCTTCTTCGTTGGCAACATCTTACGGATGGATAGAGTTTACATTCAGCACGCCACCGAGTTTGAGTGCTAGTACGCAATATCATCTGGTTTTGGAGACCACGGACACACAATCGAATACTAACTACGTTGAATGGGGCGCGGATGGTAGTTCGCCCTCTTATGCCAGTGGCGAGATGAAGCATGAACGGTCTGCTACGTGGTCGGCTGAAAGCAAGGATGCTGTTTTCAAAGTGATTTCTGATGGGATTGAATACATCAACCCCGTAATGGTCGATTGGTGGTCAAGTACCCGTGCGGATATGGTAGCACAAGCTGGTGATTCGGGCGGTGCTGATGGGGATACGAAGTCAACGTTTAAGTGCAAAGCCTCTGCTGGTTTTGCTGATGTTACCGTTGAGGTGGTGATATGAAGTCTGTGAAGATAGTCAGTGAGGGTGTTCGTCCGCCGAATGATGCTCTTCCCGAAATGTGTATGTCTAAAGTAGACAAATTGGTATTTATTGTTATAATAGAATAGACGTTCTATATAGGTGGAAAGATGACAACACCCATAGTAGCAGAGGAAACAACCGAATATGTAACTCAACATTCATTTGACAGTTTTGCTGCCTCTATCAACGAGCAGTTAAAAAATCTCGAAGAAGCATTTACGAAGTCTGTGGCGCAGGTTAAGCAAGATAGTCTCACAACTATGGAGCGTGTGGTTGATGAACGGTTGGCAAATGAGCGCGAACAACGCCAATCCGACATTAACTCACTTAAAGATGACTTGCGTGGGCAACTCACCGAGTTAGACAACAAACTCGATGAAAAGCTGGGGAGAATGGGAAGTGATGTTGCCAGAATTACAGGGCTGATGGAATCTATCGATAATATCCTAAAGACTCGTGACGAAAAAGACAATGAAGCCCATAAACGTATTGAGGCTCGAATTGATGCCCAGCATGAACAAGTAGGTCATCAAGGGGAAGCAATTGCTGAAATCCGCACTGATATTGATTTATTAAACAGTAATCAGGCACACCTCACAAACGAAACAAGTCGCCTACAGACGACCATCCATGGCAACCCTGAGAATAAAGATGATGCGCCGAGTCTGTTCGGGCTGTTAGGGGAGTTACAAAATCAAGTTAGTCTGGGGTTTACGACAGTCAATATCCAGATTGAAGCCGCGATGGGCGGAATCTCAGACAATCAACGTGAAATTGCGACTATTAAGCAAGAACGCCAAGCCGAAAAAGAGCAATGGCAGAAGCGCCGTGCTGACGCAATAGCACTTGCGAAGTGGTTTTTCACGACTCGCATAGGCATTTTGATAACCCTACTTCTACTTGGAAGTGTTGCGATGGTTATCTTCCCTGAATTGCGCCCAGTATTTATTGAAAACCTGTCTCAAAGAATCGACAACTTACCAGAAGGAATACCCTAAAATGAAACAAGCACTCAAATCAATCTTCACAAGTCACATTATGTTGCGTTTAGCTGTGTTTGTCGCAGTTTTGATGGTGTTGGTAGTACCAACATTCGCGCAGGATACAACTATTGTTGTACCAAATGGTGCGCCGCCAGTCGAAACAATTGCTGAAAGTCTGATACGGCTCATCTACAACGCGACGTTCTTACCGTTTGCGGCTGGAATAGTCACAGTGGCTACCGCATTTACAAAACGTATTGGCTTTCTCAAGCGCACGTCCAGCAGCATATTATCGCTCTGGTGGACAGTCTTGCTGTGGGCAATCTGGATAATCGCCACACAAGCCGGTTTCGGGGGGCAGTTTGAGAATCTGATTACAGGTTTGACCACGATTGGTGCTGCCATGCTCGGTATTACACTTACGCCGATGGCAGCAGGGAAGATTTATCAATCTGCAAAATCTCAAAATGTTGCCATTATCGGGCATAGCCGGAAACGGACTCTATCGAGGATTACCGATGAGATTTACGGACATCCCGATAACTCTGCCGAGAAAATCCCTGATAATATAGATATCGCGGAACTCAAGTCAATTGTTCTGGCGACCATCAAAACGTTAGGTGCATCTCAAGAGGTAGTAGCTGCCAATGAGTAAACTCTATGCCCTCTTACTGGCGGTTCTATTCTTGCTGACTGCATGTGCTTACGAGTCGCCAGTTTTTGTGACAGCAACACCCGTTGGCTCAGAAGTTCCAACTATTGTCAATAATATGACTATTGAGCCAGATGTCACGGCTACACAAGCTATTGTGACAAACACCCCGTCGCTGACGGTAACAAAGGGTGTGCCACAATCTGTCTGTAATCGCATTAGCTACAATATCAATGGTTTCGCGGTTGCAGATTGGACGTACCTCAAACAACATCTGGTCAATATTCGTCCCTGTTCCGTCTTGATGATGGGCGATAGCGGACGTGCGCTTGAATTGATGGACTTGTTGCCAGATACGCTTGTTGTCTTCCGTGCCTATCATGAGTCGGATGGCAGCCAGTGTATTGTTGACCCGCCACGCAATCAGGTTGATACCTTCATCGCGGTCTTTACCAATAAAGCACGAGAAATGGGGCTGCCTGAGAATTCTTACCAGCGTATTGCTTTGTATGGCTGCTCGAATGAACCTAGCTTCGGCGGTGATACCTCTCTACAGCGTATCTTAGATGCTGAAATTGTCTTTATGAACTATGCTCGGAGTAAAGGCATTACTGTTGTATCAGGCAATTGGGCTGTCGGGACAATCCAACCTGAGCATGTTGAATCAGGCATGTTCCGTGATTACTTGTGGGCATTAGCAAACGGCAACCATTATATGGGCGTGCATGAGTACACGACCTACTTCCTGCCATTCGGAACAGGGA
>JAUZRW010000213.1 GCA_030950085.1 Anaerolineae bacterium | reverse complement strand
ATCTTCCGAATCAGATGCCGCTAATGCCTCTTTTGTTAGTATATCCGGCAACATCTGATAGCCGATAATCATTTTCTGTAAAAATGCCCTATCTTCTTTTCCCATTAAAGCATTATTTGCGTCAGCAACATAATTCAGTAAAACACCTAAGGTCTCAACATCTTTCTCAATTTGCCCGAATACAGTCAGATGATTCACCATTTGTACAACAAATATGTTTACAGAGTTGTCGAACATCATATGACCTAGCATTCGTGGAGCCGTTGGATAACCAGCAAATGCGGCTAATAATGTTGCTTGTCGGTTTTGAGCCATAAAAAATGTGGGTAAAGATGCTAAAACTTTAACAAGCGTATTGTGGTCATCACGCGATAAATTGATGGACACAAATTCTCCTTTTCACAAAAACATGCAGTTAATACAAAAAGCATAGCATAAATAATCCATTTTGGCATCTTATCGGCGGCGCGAAAATGCTAGTACCAATACGCCCATAATAGAAAAGATAATCATCGCCGCGATAATCGCAAATCCCGGCAGATAAGACCCAGTGCTATCGCGTAAGCGCCCGACTATCCATGGTCCAAATGCTGCCCCAAATCCAAACATCGCACCGACAATCCCATTGACCAATCCTAAACCATTATCTTGGAAAATATCACTGGCAAGGGCTGTTGTCTGACTACTTCGTGTGCCTTCTCCGAGTGCTAATAAGACAGCATAAGACAACAAAAGCATTGTTGATGGATTCTGTCGCAACAAGATGAGACATCCCACCGCGCCTAATAAACACAATGCCCCCAAAGTAAATGCTGTTGCTCGTCCGAATTTATCTGAGATAATGCCCCATCCAATGAAAGTTCCGGCTGTTAAGAAACCCGCCAATCCAACATAGTTGGCGGCTGTTTGACGTTCGATGCCCACAGATTCAATATAAGCGACCTGATGAACAGTCAATGACCGCAAGGGTCCGAGTGCCATCAGAGAAACGAGTAGTAGCACCCAAAACAACGGATTACGAGTCAGGAGTTCCCAGTTACCGCGCACACTGTTAATCTTTCCTTCTTTCGCTTCCGAAGATGGGGGTTTACGTAATATCAATGCCAACAAGGGCGCGAGTATCAGCAAGCAGATGAGTCCGAGGACGACATATGCACCACGCCATCCGAGCTTATCAATTAGTTGTGTTACCAGTGGTACAAATAACAGCGAACCGAGACCTGTGCCAGCAAATGCAACCCCGATTGCCCTACCGCGCCGTGCCGGAGGGACCCATGCCGAGATATTAGCGGCTAATGGACCCAAGCCAACAATTGCCAATCCTGAACCACCCACGATGCCATAGGCGATTGCGAGTTGTGTAATCGACCTTGCCTGACTGCTCAGTAACAATCCTAGTGCGAGGAGTAAGACTCCGCTTGTAAACACGACACGGGGTCCAAAACGGTCTAAGAGAATACCGCCGGGCGTTGAACCAAAAGCGAAGACCAACATACTGATACTAAAGATACTAGCAGCCGATTCGTTGCTCCACCCTTCCGTCATAATAAACTCTGCGAAGAATACCGAGAATGAGAGTCGTATCCCAAAAATCACAAAAGCCGCAAAACCGGAAATCAATACCATGCGGCGAGCGAGATGTTCTGATGATGTTTTTTGCACGAAACGATTTACTTTCTTAATCAGTCAAATTTGCCCCATTATACCCACCTGATGCCATTCGCCATTAACGCCAAAACAAGCATTCTGCTCAAGCACTTTATTGAAATCGTGCTATACTGAAAATAGTGATTTTTCTGATTATGTTTGAGGGAGATGGCAGTTTATGGATCAGATTATTGTGACAGGCGACCAAGCTATCTTTATTCCAGCGTTTGGCAGTGCCATCATTACCCCTATCCCCGGTGTTATTACGGGGTCTGCTGCGACAACGACAGTGACTAAGAAGCCCGCTTGTGTAGAAGGTGACGAGGCAACCGTTGTTGTTCCGGGTGTCATGTATATCAATGCGTCTTATGTCATACCCGGCACCGGCACACTCACCATTCAAAAACTAGGGTCAGACCAATTATCGCAAAAAACGAAAATTGGGGGCAAAAAAGTCATCGTCAAAGGCACAATGTTCGATGCCAAATTTCAAGTGATGGTGCCTGCCCAAATGCCCACCCCCGGC
This sequence comes from Anaerolineae bacterium, assembly GCA_030950085.1. Lineage (GTDB taxonomy): Bacteria > Chloroflexota > Anaerolineae > Aggregatilineales > Phototrophicaceae > JAUZRW01. The sequence continues at coordinate 1,148 of JAUZRW010000213.1, read as the reverse complement.
GGACCCGTACCGGATAGTGTGCCGCAATTTAGTGGCAAAGGGCAATTTGTCCCATCAAACTTTACAGTGACCGACGGTGGCTAATTACTTGGCAAGTACAATCGCATTCTGTGAAGAGTCTCGGATGAGATAACCATCGTCCAATGTTTGAATAGCGACTTCGGCTGCCTCCACTTTACTGAGGATATTATCGAGTGCGTCGCCCACATGAAGAACATATTTTTCTAAGCCCTGTACAGGCTGTATTGGAAGATTGCGACCTGCCCAAATGTTAGCACCGATATGATGATGATAGCCGTTATAAGACATAAAAGTAGCAGACCCTAAGTTAAACAAGATATCCATCCCTAAGACATCTCGATAGAACGTTTCCGCTTGTGGAACAGATGCCACATGCAAATGAATGTGTCCGATGATTGTTCCTGACGGCAAACCTGCAAATTTCACATCTTCTGATTGAACAGTATCTAAAACACCCCGATAATCCATCGGCGTTGATGTCAACTGCATCTCACCATCAAGAAACCAATCCTCACGCGGCTTATCACGGTAAATTTCAATGCCATTGCCTTCGGGGTCAGCGAGATAAACCGCCTCACTGACGTAATGGTCACTCGTCCCCTGTAACGGCGTGCGAGTCGCAATCAGATGTTTAAGCGAACGTCCCAAATCAGGGCGTGACGGCAGTAAAATTGCAAAATGATACAAGCCTGTCAAACCAGCAATGCGCGGATAGTCGGGTTGATGATGCAAGGCGAGTAAATCCTCAGCCCCAACACCCATAAAAATCGTATCGTTTTCGCGCCGATGCTCTTGCAAACCAATAATATCTCGATAAAACGTAACCATGCTATCAAGATTAGCAACGTTTAAGTGAATTGTGCCGATAGTGGGCGACTTCATTCTCAGTTTCCATTTCGATAAATATCCAATAAATGACACAATATTGACCATGTTCTGTCGAGGTGTCTTACAGATTCTATCGTGATTCTTGCGAGATTCTAGGATTTACTTGTTTAACAAACTATCTCTATCAAAATAACCTTCGGTATATTTTTAGAATTCCGTCGTAAGGGCATAGCGCGCTATGCCCCTACCTAGACTTTGGCTATATTTGCAAAAAGAGAAGACTTTCGTTAAAAAGCTGA
>JAUZRW010000212.1 GCA_030950085.1 Anaerolineae bacterium | reverse complement strand
TTTCGTACTCGTCTCGGTGCTGAAACTTTCTGTGATATTCGCAGTTATATCTCAACTGCCCGTAAACAGGGGCAAAATGTCATCCAAGTTATTTATGAGGCTCTGCTTGGACGACCCTTTATACCTACCTGAGCAGTTACTCATCAAGAATTAAATTGGTTAAGTAGTAGGGACGTGATTTTTCACGTCCGCGATAGCACAAGTTCATGGATAGGCGAACTGTTACAGGGTTAATTGTGCTAGATTGTGCAACGGTTTAAGACAATAGGATGTAAAATACGACATTTTGCGCTAATATGCCTTATCTTGTTTGACTAGAGTATCTTTGTTAAGCTGATAAACATTATCTCACTGCGTCATTTTGTGTGAGGTGGAATGAAACCCCGACAGGGGCTTGTGGTTCATCAGAGGAGTGATTTTGTATGCGAAAGATTTTACTACTTTGCTTATTGTTGGGATTGATGGTATTCGGTGGGGCGGTCAGCGCACAAGATGGCAGTCCTACTTCCACCATCTCCTATCTTTTTGTAGCTTGCGAAAACCATGCGGTAATTGATTTTGAAGGGACAATGCAACCCGGTTATGATATTTATGTGCAGGTTTTCCTTGCACAAGGAGCCTCTGGGACACAATTGACCAATCTTATTCGGGTGTCGGTCAATAACGAATATCAGGTGAGCCAGACATTGAATTATGCCAATGGTCAAACAGTGCTTATCGGGCAATTTGCAAGCGCCCAAATTAGCATGGCGCGAGAAAACGACCCTTCTAGCACAATTTTTAGCGATACTGTGCAAGATGCCCAAGATAATTGTGCCGAGCCGTCTTTTCCGTCAGCCGATACTACCGATGCCGGAAGTAGTGGCAGTAGTATCACGACTCCTATCATTGACCCTGTGACTGGCAATGTGATTGACTTTGAAACTGCCGAAGTGGTCGGTTCATCTGGTATCTTCACGCCCGATGGTGGGGTGCTAAACGATATTATAGTCAGACAAGCTGAATCGGTTGTGCAGATTGGCGCACGTCCCAGCGAACAAGTTGAATTTGTGGGACGCACAGCCGACCCCGGTTTGATTTTTGCCGAATGTGATTTATTTGCTGGTGCGAATCCCGGTTTACTGTGGGATACAGATAATCTGACTGTGTTTTGGTCATGGTTTGCAGCAACACCAGAACTGGTACAAGAACACCTTGACACGGCACAATACGAAGTTTTCTTCACTAGCCCCTATACCTATCGCCAAATCTTCCCTCGTATTCTGGTTTCACAGATTACGCAGCGTGAAGATGGCAATTATTGGGTTTTCTATACGGCGAATTTAGGCGATGGTTTCCGTCCGGGTCAGTATCGTATTGATTACTATGTCACATGGAATCGAGCGATTAGCGATGGGTATGAGACATTTGGACCCGGTACACAGAACGAAGGCTTGCTCAGTACCTGTACCTTCAATGTGGAAGTTAATCCCTTTGGCTTAGAAATACGACGCGATAACCCGACTGTGCCGTTACAACGAGGCAGTTAATTAGCCACAAAGTAGCGTGCCAAATCAAGCAAATTGAAACACACATTTCGTTGGGATGCGATTCGTCGTATCCCTTCTTTACTTGGTAATATGATAGGTGAAATCGAACATCTGTTTAAAGAAACACAAAGTTTTGAATTCAGAAATCGCTCTGTGCCTCTGATTCTCCGCGTCTCTGTGTTAGGCTTTTGGAAAAACTCATCAGATTCTACATAAAATATTTGTTAGGCATAATGTGATATGACATGGACACAACACGCAGCTGATTTATTCAATATTGAATTATCGGCTGAACAAAATAATCAATTCGACACATTTCAGCGTTTGCTGGCTGAATGGAATAAGAAAATTAACCTGACCACCATTACTGAACCCGATGATGTACAGATTCGGCATTTTCTTGATTCGTTGAGTATTGCCAGTATTATCGGCTTTGATGATGGCGACAAATTGATAGATGTCGGGACAGGTGCGGGCTTTCCGGGTTTACCATTGGCGATTGCCTTCCCCAATATTGAAGTAACTTTGCTCGATAGCACGCAGAAAAAAGTGAATTATCTGGAAGCTGTGCTTAGCGAAATCGGCTTAAGCAATGTGACCACTGTTCATGGTCGCGCCGAAGATGTCGGGCAAAATGCGGCATATCGTGAACAATACGATATCGTGGTAGCGCGTGCCGTGGCAATGTTGCCAACCTTGCTAGAATATCTGATGCCGTTTGCGAAAATTGGCGGTTTTTGTATTGCGATGAAAGGCGAATCAGCAGCGCGTGAAGTTGAGGAAGCGAAACGGGCGTTATTTGTCCTCAAAGGCGATGCAAAACCATTGGCTGAGGTCACATTGCCAGACGTTGAAAAATCGCATTTTCTAGTGACTATCGAAAAATTGGAGCGAACCCCGAAGATTTATCCACGTCAAGCTGGCACACCCAAGAAAAAACCTATTGGCTCGTGACCTATGACCTTGAATAAATCCTATTATGCCGATGTTCCTGATGCGCTGATGAAGCGTTTATGGGATTTTCGTGCGAATCATGCTCTGTGCGAGTTTCAGGATGATAAACACCTGTGGACATATTATGTTGTTGGCGATGTACAAGATGAGGCGTTGCTACTGCTGCATGGTAATGGTGGCGATGCTGAGACGATGTTTCGCTATATTGAAGGTTTTGCTGCAAACTTTCGTATCATTGCCCCTAACATCCCACGCACGCTGAAAAATATGGATGAGGTGGCGAACGGTTTATCTGCATTGTTACAGCATGAAGGCATTGAGCAAGTACATTTAGTCGGCATGTCATTTGGGGCGGCTATCGCACAGATGTTTATGCGTCGTTTTCGCACTATGGTTTTAGAGATGGTCATCACACATGCCGTTATCCCTAGTGACCATCTCGCAGAAATTATCGCCATGCAGCGTCGTTTGATGCAATTTTTCCCTACACCGCTATTATTGTGGCTTTCGCGCATGTCGTTTCGGCAAAGTATCACGAACAGCCAAACACTTACAAGTCCCGAACAACGTCGCTTCTGGCAGGCATACTTTGACGAATTGTATCAGACTCGCTTGAGCAAAGGTGATTTGCTGTCTCGCGCCCGTTTAATGCTCGATTATCATCGTAAAAACAAGTTCAAAGGTAATGATTTAGATGATTGGTACGGTGATTTGCTCATCATTCAATCCGATGCTGATGATGTGGTAAGCGAAGGCGATAGAGGCGCTTTGTTGGGCATGTATACTCGCGCCTATGTCCAAACACTAGAAGGATACGACCATCTAGCACCCATTCTCGCCGCCGATGAATTGTTATCAAGCATCAGTAATTTTCTGCTGCGTCCTGATGAATAAATAACGCCAATCATGGATAAGCGCAGAAAACGTGTTTTTTCGGCAAATTATGGATTTTGGGGCGTAAGGGCGCGACACATTGCGCTCCTACAACGTACTATGTATGAACCTTATTTTCGATGAAATGTAACGGTTCGCCTATCCATGAGAAAATGCCTGAAAATTCACCGCGAAGGCGCGAAGATAGGTTCATAAAAGGCAAATTGTAGGGACTGGCTTCTGCCTGTCCGAAGGAATCTCACGGATAGCTGAATAGATACAACGGACGCGATATATCACATCCCTACGGTTCAAAGAGGTTCATTTGTAGGGACACTCTACATGCTGTCCGCCACAAAGACACAAAATTGTGGTTCACTGAAATTATGTAACTGACTGAAATGATTCTCTCTTATGCAATAACTGACTGTTGCCGCAGCGCCCCAATCTGAGAATCAGTGTAGCCTATTGCGGCTAATACCTCGTCGGTATGCTCCCCTAAACGTGGTGGATGACGGCGATAAACCAGTGCTGTGTCTGACAGATGCACAGGAGTCGCTATTGACTTGATTAATCCGAGTGCCGGATGCTCTAGCTCAATGATAATGCCACGTTCTTGTAGGTGTTCATCGTTGAGTGCGCTATCAATGGTGTTGATGCGTCCGGCAGGGACTCCGGCTTCACGCAATGTCGATAACCAGTCCTCAACGGTGCGTGTTTTGATAATGTCACGGATTGTCGGCATGAGGGCATCATAATTCGCCACACGCTTGGCATTTTCGGCAAAGCGCGAGTCTGTAGCCAAGTCATCTCGATTAACAAGTGTACAAAATGAACGAAATACATTATCCGACCCCACGCCCAGAATGAACCAATCACCATCTGACCCCTGTACTGCTTCATAGGGCGCAATTTGTGGGTGACGATTCCCCATACGTTGTGGGACTTCTCCGGTAGCGAAATATTCTCCTGCATAATTATCGAGCCAAGTGACTTGCCCCTCTTGCAGCGATTGGTCGATAAATTGCCCTTTTCCTGTGCGATGACGGGCATTTAGCGCAGCGAGGATGCCAATCAGCGTAAACATGCCACAGGTTAAATCCGCCATCGGACTCAAGAAACGCATCGGTGCGCCATCGACTTCGCCTGTCAAGGACATCGTGCCGGATTCGGCTTGTGCCACGAGGTCATAACCCGGTTGGTCAGCACGGGGTCCTGTGCGACCATAACCACTAATTGAGGCATAAATCAGACGCGGATTACGGGCGCTGAGAGTATCATAATCAATCTGGTATTTCTTGAGCGATTGACGAGTGGCGAGATTCGTCAAAAAAATATCAGCCCCATCAACCAATTTATGAATAATTTCGCGCCCTTCATCAGAAGCAATATTCAAGCCAATACCGCGCTTATTACGATTTGCTGCCAAGTAATAGGTACTCTGGTCTTGGATATAAGGCGGACCCCATTGCCGCGATTGGTCGCCGACACCGGGACGCTCTATTTTGATAACATCTGCCCCTAAGTCGCCGAGCATCATAGCACAATAGGGTCCCGCTAGTGCTTGTGTTTGGTCAATAACGCGCAGACCCGCAAGTGGTGAATCAGACATTGGCTTATCCCTTTCTGTTAGGTATTCACGCCTTCTAGTTGCAGATAATCAGCATAGGGAACACGTTCAATGAGGCTCAATTTTTTCCATGCTGTAAATTCCATCAGTTCATCGGTGACATCGCCAATGCCGACTGCAAAATGATGTTCATGTCCGCGTACTGTCAGCGTATTGAGTAAATCCCACTGGTCAATCGGTTTTTTGTTGAGTTCAAAACCACTGAACCAACCGCGTGTGCCATCAAAGCCACTGACATCATGTTCGACAATGCTGGCCTTTGCGACCAATACACGACTGCCATCATCACCGAGATAAGTGATTGTCGTGCTTTCTTGCGCTGCGAATACCAAATCACCTGCCACGCCATAGGGTTCATCATCGCTATTTCTGCCGAGTGTCACATGGTCAACCCATTTGATACCCTCTTTATTGGCGAAATGACGCGGTGTGACTCCGCAATGAAACATCATGGCATAACTGGTTTTGGGGTCGAATGCCGCGAGGTCTAATAGAGTAGATGATTGTGTACTATTGGTCAGCAGATTCAACAAATACATGCTGATTGCGCCCTGCACATCCCCTTCACAAGAGATAGCGATTCCATCTTCACTGCCGAGCCAACTATACGCCATACACGGGACAACGCGATATAGTTCTTGGATTTTTGACCAGCACTGTACCGCCATCGCATCATAGTCATGTTCGGCAATCATATCTTTCAGCGCCAGATAAATGCGAGTCACGCGCTCAAAGGCTAAGTTGGATTTCACTGTGACTTCGGTTGCCGCAGCACGCATTTCTTGTGCCTGAGCTTGCACTGTCGCATCTTTGTAAGTTTCGGCACGGCGCACAAGTTCCGCCATTTCATGTTCGCCAATCGTCACACCGAGACGGTCTTTCAGCAAACGAGGGTCAACCAACATATTATGAAAACCGGGCGAGACACCGCCAATCCAGCCGATACGTGCCTTCTCCATATTGATGACACCTTTCAGCGCACGGACTGTCACGCCAAAACGCCGCTTGAACAAATCACTATCCACATGGTCGTAAAACCACTTAAACGGAATATCTTGATGCCGTAAATAGCGTTTGAGGATACTAGCATGTTCATTGAGGGCAACCAACGAATGCAATTGCACGCCACCTTCTAAAGAGGGGTCAGGCAGTGACCAAATACCAATTCGCGGCGCAACATCAACAAAGGGTAAAAATTGCTCTCCGACACTAATCGAGCTATTTTGCACCAACATGAAGTCTATTTTTTGCTCACGTAAATAATTCGCTGCCCGAATCGAATCAGCTTCGCTAGTGAGAGCCTCACGAACAGGGATAAGTTCAAAATCCCATTCTGTCGCCAGTTTCTGTAAGCCTTCAATTGACAACTCACGGTAACGGTATTTTTCAGCAAAGTAAGATGAAAGCGATAATCCAGCATAGCCTACCCGTAATTTGTGCTTTGGCATGTTATTTATCCTTCCAATAATTTGATATGGCACGGAACATAAGGGCGATAGATTGTGCGCCAGCATCACGATGACCGATAGCGCGTTCGCCAACAAATTTTGCGCGTCCATGTTTAGCCTGCATTTTTTCGGTTGATTCTGCCCCAAATTCGGCAGCAGTCGCAGCGTCGTTCAGAGCATTGACAAACGGTATTCCGGTACTTATTTGTTGTGCGAGTGTATCGACAGCAGGGGATAGGGCATCGAGCATCGTTTTATCGCCAAGCTGAGATTTACCGCGTTGGGCAACACCCTCGCAACCTTTTTGCCACATAGCAACAAAATCATCCGGCGTGATGCGTGCTTTGTCTTTAATGTGCATCGCCGCCTTCAAAAATAGTGTGCCGTATAATGCGCCTGATGACCCACCCATACGATTCATGAGCGTCATCGCCGCGAGTCGTAGCACATCGGAGGGATTTTCTGCTTCTGTGGTTGCATCGACTACGGAAGCAAAGCCCATACTGATACCTGTGCCATGGTCGCCATCACCTAATGCGGCATCAAGTGTATTGAGGGCATCTTTCTCAGATTCGATAGCCGCAGTAATCGCCCGAATCATGCCCTTCAAATCATCACTTGTAATGCTCATGCTTGCACAATCCTAACATTTGCCCCGATAGCCGGCGCATCCCATAAAGTTTTCAGTTCATCATCCACACGACATAATGAAAGTGCAAATCCTGCCATTTCTTGTGTTGTCGCATAAGCACCTATCCATGTTTTATAGACGGTGATTCCTCTTTCGCCTAAAATTTGTGCCACGCGCCGAAAGAGAATGAACAGTTCCATTTGCGTCATGCTGCCACTGTCATTGATTAAGACCAGCACCTCATCGCCTTCAACAAAGGGCAAATCGTTGATAATCGGCGGCAGCATAATATCAATCAAGTCATCCGCGCTACACATCTTGCGCCGTCCTTGCCCAACTTCGCCATGAACCCCCATGCCAATCTCGATTTCATCATCCGCTAATTCAAACATGATTTCACCCGATACAGGGTTTGTGCCGGGTGTGAGGGCAACCGCTAGTGACCGTGTATTATCACGGATTTTTTCTGCCATAGTCTTACATTGTGCGAGGGTCACATCCCCTTCGGCATACGCTCCCAACATCTTCCAGACAAAGAATAATCCGGCAGTGCCACGCCGTTCGGGTTCAGAACCTTTGGGTGCGCTGGAAATATCATCGTACAGTACGACCATTTCTACATTGTCGATGCCTTCCATCTCACACAATTCGAGCGCCATTTCTGCATTCATCAAATCGCCGGCATGATGCGACACACAGACCAAAACGCCAGCGCCACGCTCTGCCGCTTTGATACCACTGACAATCCGATTAGGACCCGGTGCCGCGAAAATTTCGCCCGGAATATTGACATCAAACCAGCCTTTGCCGATAAGTCCAATCATGGCGGGTTCATGACCTGTGCCATTGCCAATGACCAATGCGACCTTGCCTGTTGCCTTCGGTTCAGCGCGAACAATCAGACCATCATCAGTGAGGCGAATAATATCAGGATAGGCAGCGACAACGCCCTCTAACATCTCTTGTAAAATATTTTCAGGTTGATTGATGAGTTTTTTCTTGCGTGCAGACATTTAACCCTCCATCGGTAGGAAATACATCAGATGAATCGGGTGTTGGACAGGCGATTCACTATAGGTAACTTGTACGCGCAATCCAATTTGTACGTTTTCTGGCTTAGTTTTGAGAACGTGCGGAAACAGGGTCGAACTGCC
>JAUZRW010000211.1 GCA_030950085.1 Anaerolineae bacterium | reverse complement strand
TTTCGTACTCGTCTCGGTGCTGAAACTTTCTGTGATATTCGCAGTTATATCTCAACTGCCCGTAAACAGGGGCAAAATGTCATCCAAGTTATTTATGAGGCTCTGCTTGGACGACCCTTTATACCTACCTGAGCAGTTACGAGATATCTATATTTACCGTTGCTTGTCTATGTTTCTAAGAAGCTGTTTGAGTATTCGCAATACTAAGAATCGAGATGGTTTGAAACCATCCACTACCCATGAAAATAAGGTTCAAGGGTAGGGGCATCGTCTATGACTCACCTGTTAATATAAAACATATCATTAATTGCCAAACAGGTTCTAATGAACGTTTATGATACCTATCAATGCCGAGAATTGAAACATCATCACACCTCAATTCTTGTATTTGATAAAAGTTCATGATAAACGTCTATGCCAATTGCAGCACCACATTGTTAAAACCTATAAACGGACAATCAGCAGAATGCGGTTTATGCGTTATACTATCAGCAGTGTGAAAATTAAATGTGTTTAGGTGACAATACGGTGACTCCTTCACCCGATATTCCAGAAAAAGAATTACGAGAGAAATGTACCACCATTCTGAGTGCTGCGGCGGATGAAGCGCGTCGTTTGGGGCATAATTATGTGGGTACTGAGCATTTATTTATTAGTGCAACGCGCAATGACGGATTAACTTGCCAATTGCTCAAGCGTGCTGGCTTCAGTCCACGCCAAGTCCGTAATGAGATTCGGCGCGAGATTGGCACAGCCGACGGACCCGCAAGCGATGTACTGCCCCTGACTCCGCGGACAGCCATGGTTTTGTCGCTGGCGATTTTTTTGGCAGAGCAAGACAATATAGATGAAGTGCAAGAAGAGCATATGCTGATGGCGCTTTTGCAAGAAGGCGAAGGGGTGCCAGTCCGTAAATTAGTCGATATGGGCTTTGACCTCAATTTATGGCTGCAACGCCTCATCACAGAACAACAAGAACAATTATCACCGCCACCCGATAGTGATGATGACTTTGATGACTTGTGGAGTGATGATGACTTGTTTGACTTTGGCAATGAGCCAGAAATCTTGACGAATAGACCGCATTCGCCCGATGACAAAACACCGATGACCCCTTTGCTTGACCGCTACGGACGCGACCTGACAGCACAGGCAGCCGAGGGCAAAATTGGGGAAGCAATCGCCCGTACCCGTGAGATTCGGGCTGTGGCACGGACTCTATCGCGCAGCAAAAAAAATAACCCTTTGTTACTGGGTGATGCAGGTGTTGGCAAAACAGCGATTGTCGAAGGATTAGCCTATGCTATCCATCATAAAACAGCACCTGCTCCATTGCTTCATAGGCGGATTGTGCAAATTGAAATCGGCACATTGGTTGCCGGAACGAGTTTGCGTGGTCAATTTGAAGAACGCTTAATTGGCATTGTTGAAGAAGTGAAACGCTCTGGCAACATCATCATGTTCATCGACGAAATCCATACGATTGTGGGTGCTGGTGATACGATTGATAGTAACCTCGATGCTGCCAACATCTTGAAGCCAGCTCTTGCGCGTGGCGAAATCATGTGTATTGGCGCAACCACCCATGAAGAGTATCGGCGTGCGATTGCCCAAGACCCTGCCCTAGACCGTCGCTTCCGCACGATTGATGTGGAAGAACCAAAGGAAAAAGATGCCGTTGAAATCCTCAAGGGACAAAAATATCGCCTTGAAGAGCATCATATGGTTGAAATCACTGACGATACCATTGAAGCAGCCGTTAAATTGTCTGTGCGCTATATGCCAGACCGTCGCTTACCAGATAAGGCTCTCGATTTGCTTGATGAGGCTTGTACTCGCGTCACGATTCGCACTATTCATCCCGATGTTGCGCCCGAAGACCAAGATAGAGATGTCCGTATTTCTGATGTTTCGGCGGTCCTATCGGAATGGACAGGTATCCCGATTACTGAACTGAACAAAGACGAGAAAAAACGTCTCGCCAATTTGGAAGCTACTTTATCAAAACGAGTGATTGGGCAAGAACGCGCCGTAACGATGGTTTCAGATGCTATTCGGACAGCACGCGCTGGATTAAACGACCCGAATCGTCCGATTGGCGTTTTCTTGTTTTTGGGAACATCCGGTGTCGGGAAAACTGAACTGGCACGCGCCCTTGCTGATGTCTTATTCGGCACAGAGGATGCCATTTTGCGGTTGGATATGTCTGAATTCCATGATGCACATACTGTCGCCCGTTTGATTGGCTCGCCACCCGGTTATAAAGAAAGTAATCGGGGCGGACAGTTGACCGATGGCTTACGTCGTCGTCCTTATAGTGTCGTCTTGATGGATGAAATTGAAAAAGCTGCGCCAGAAGTATTCGATATTTTCTTACAAATCTTCGATGATGGGCGCGTCAGTGATGCACATGGGCGCGTGGTAGATGCGCGACATTCAGTTTTTATCATGACCAGCAACATCGGTACACAAGAAAGCAGCCGTGTTTTAGGCTTTGGTGCTAGTGATGATGATGCAGAACCCGATTTCCAACCCTATCTTAAGCAATTTTTCCGTTTGGAATTTCTGAATCGTATTGATGAAGTCGTGACATTTAAGCAGTTGAGCAAAGAAACACTGGGACAAATCTTAGAAATTCAGTTAGAAGATATTCGTTTACGCTTACGTGACCAAAAATTGGCGCTGGAATTATCAGACGAATCGCGGACTCTACTCATCCGCGAAGGTTATGACCCTGTGAACGGCGCACGTCCGATTCGGCGAGCAATTGAACGTTTGATAACACGCCCCTTGAGTGTGAAAATCGTTGAAGATGCTTTTGAATTCGGCGATACGATTATCGCAGTGCCAGATGGCGAAGGTGGCATTGAATTCGAGAAAAAAGAAGAAGTCGAATCGAGCAATTAAATTCCTCACTATCATGAAACAATGGGGCGGAAAACTTTTCGTCCCTCCTCTAAATCACCTAAAACCTTCCTTGCCTCTACGATTTTCAAACTCCATGCTGGGAAAATTTGCTTTTAGCACATCAAAAACAAGGTTCAAATATTAGGAATCTCCTTGCTATGCGTTCTAATGCGAGACTTATCCTATGCCCCTGACAGAATAATTTGAGGCAAGTGTCAGTTTAGCTGTTGCGCGTTATAATCATGTTGTATTCGATAGACAGGTTAGAGGGTAATCAAGTCGCATGGAAGTACCACAAACAAAACGGCATCCGTTGCCGCCGGCTATCAATGAGCGAGAGCAGTTACTCAAGCAAGTGCATCCCGATGATGCCAGCGACCCTTTCGTGACTGACCCCAATACAGTCATCAAAGAAAAAGGGATGTTAGCCTTGCGTGTGCTTGAGGGCAAGCCAGATTATTATTTTGAATTGGGCGATTTATGTGCGAAGTTAATTTGCAGCAAAGATAATCGTCTCCGTATTTTTTATGTTGGTAAGGCAATGATTGCCTATCAACGCGCCGAAGATTGTGCAGAACATGATGTTGACCGTTCGTTAGGACACCGTGCAATTGATATACTCGGCGATTGGCTGGTGGAATATGCACGACAATACCCGACACAGCGCAATATTGCAGTCGCATTATGGGCAACGGCTGATGACGATGATGATTTGCCCAATCCTTCTGTCAACCAAACGCATACCCATACTTTGCTCAATATGTATCGGACTGGTCAAGAAGATGACCCCAATGAAACCATATTTGATTATGACCGTGAGGAACGGACTCAAGCTCAACAACAAGGACTCGATGATATCCTGAGCGAAGTGACACGAACAGAGTTACCCTATCAAACGGATTACAATTCTGATTCGTTGGGAAATCAAGAACATGAAGAAACTCAAGTTGGTATCTTAGTTGAGAACATCTTAGACAATATAGAGCGCCAAGATAGCAAGGTACGTACACCTGCCTATCATCGTATGATTCCAGAGGGAGAATCTGAGCATGACTTCGCTATTGGCGAAATGATTGAAGACCGTTATGAAGTCGCCGATGTGCGCTTGGGTGGTATGGGTGTTGTTTATCTGTGTTATGACCATGGCCAACGCGAACCTGTCGCCATTAAATCATTCCAACGACGTTTCTTTGATAATGAGCGTGCGGTTGCGCGTTTTGAGAAAGAAGCGGTGACATGGATTGAATTGGACAAACATCCGCACATCGTACAAGCGCGTTTGGTACGTAATATCAATCATCGTCCTCATATTATCCTTGAGCATATCAGTGGTATGGAAAATATGGGTGCAGATTTACGGAGTTGGATTGATTCTAAGCGCCTGACAACGCAACAGTCTATGACTTTTGCCTTGCATATCGCACTCGGAATGCAGCACGCAACAAAAATGGTCAAGGGCTTAGTTCATCGTGATTTGAAACCCGGTAATATCATGGTCTCGCATGATGGCATTGCCAAAATTACAGATTTTGGTTTAGTCCGTTCGATAGACTTGGATAAACTGCCAGATATCGTCAATACAACCACCCTGCGCGAATCGCAAATGCAAGATGGGCGTTTAACTCGTATGGATGCTGTGGTGGGAACACCGCCTTACATGTCTCCAGAACAGATTCGGGCGCGAGATGTTGATTTACGCTCTGATATTTATGGTTACGGTATCGTCCTCTACGAAATGTTAATCGGACGGCATCCCTTTATAGCGCGAGGTGTCAAAGAATGGCGCGAGGCTCATATCAATCAACCAGTGACTTTCCCACAATCTATCATTAACGAAATCCCCAACAGTGTGATTCAATTAGTGACAGATTGTCTCCAGAAACGTGCCACAGACCGCCCGCAAACATGGCAAGAAGTGGTCGAAAGTATCAAGTCGATTTATGTGCAAGAATTCGGCGACGTTCCGACTACAGAAATCGTGGGTTCGGCAATGGAAGCTCACGAATTGGTCAACAAAGGTTATTCCTTAACAGAACTCGGACGCTATGAAGATGCCCTCAAAGCCTATAATGCCGCGCTTAATTTACAGCCGAATTATGCGTGGGCATGGGGGCGTAAAGGGCGCACTTATCGCTTGCTAGAACGCTATGAAGATGCCCTCCTCTGTTATGATAAGGCGCTTGAATTATATCCACATGATGCGTGGTCTTGGAATGGGCGCGGGATTATCTTAGAACGCCTCGATAGATTGGAACAGGCTTTAGAGCATTTTAAGAAAGCGACTGACCTTGACCCTACTAATATGTGGCATTGGTATAATCAAGGCAATATCCTGAAAGAACTGAGTCGCAACGAAGAAGCACTCACCATGATAGAGCGTGCCTTGGCGATTGATGAGCAACACGCCAATAGTTGGGGTAAATTAGGACAAATTTATCGCTCAATGGGCAAATTCCGTGAATCGATTCCAGCCTATAAAAAAGCGACAACCTTGCAAAAAGATTATGCGTGGGCATGGAATGGCTATGGTCTGTCATTGAAGGCGCTCAACCAACTCGATGAAGCTATTCATGCCTTTAAGAAAGCGATTAAATTCCAGCCAAATACTTTATGGCATTGGTATAATTTGACTGAAACGCTTGTCGATACAGACCGCTATTATGAGGCGCTTGAACCGGCTCAAGAAGCGGTGCGTGTCAACCCACAGTACGCGCCAAGTTGGGGCAAATTGGGGCAGGTACAGCGCAAACTGAATCGCTTGAATGATGCGCTGGCATCGTATAATAAGGCGATTGAACTTGACCCTGAGTTTGATTGGGCGATGAATGGCAAAGGACTCGTGCTGGAAAATATGGAGCGTTACGAAGAGGCGCTTGAATCGTACAAACAGGCGGCTGACATCAAACCAGAAAGCGAGTGGTACTGGAATAATCAAGGCAATGCGCTGATTCTGCTCCACCGCTACGATGAAGCGATTGAGGTTCTCGAAAAATCGACTGAAACAAATCCTGATTATGCCCTTAGTTGGATGTTGTTGACTACGGCGCTACGTTCGCTGGGGCGTTATGAGGAAGCTGTCGAAACCGCCCAAACAGCAACAAACATTGCTCCCAATTATGCGCGTGCATGGAACGAGATGGGCATGACGCTAGAGGCGTTAGGACAATACGAAGCCGCCTTCATCGCTTACGAAAAAGCGGCTCAGTATGCGCTCGATAAACCTTCATATCTCTATAAACAAGCCGATGTATTGGTTATGTTGGAACGTTACTCAGAGGCTTTGTCGCTGCTCAATCAGGCGATTAAGTTGAACGAACGCGCTTCTTATTTATGGGCAAAGCATGGTCAGGTACTCCGTAAGTTGAATCGCCCTGAAGATGCCCTGCTGAGTTATAGCCGTGCCACTGACCTCGACCCGACCCATGCGTGGGCATGGAGTGGGCGCGGACTGACTCTGAGCATACTCGGCAAACATAGTGAGGCATTACAATGCTTCAAACAAACGGTCTTGCTAGATCATACTGATGTTTGGTATTGGTATAATTATGGTGACGAACTCATCACGAGGGGACAACATGAAGATGCCCTTGATGCCCTCAATGAAGCGATTACGATTGATGGTAGACATGCCGAAAGTTGGTCAAAAATCGGGCAAGCCTATCGCAATATGGGGCAATTAGAGCAAGCCCGTCGTGCTTACGAAAAAGCGGTTGAAATTCGCCCTGATTTTGATTGGGCGTGGAATGGGCATGGCTTAACCCTTAAATCTATGGGCGACTTAGAAAAAGCCCTCAAAAGTTACCAGAATGCGATTCGTGCAAAGCCGGATATTCTCTGGTACTATATCAACCTCATGACGACATTGTTGGACTTAGGACGGCGTGAAGAGGCACTTATCACCATTGAAGAGGCATTGGATATTAATCCGAATGATGCCAAGGTCTGGGCGCGGCACGGACAAGCATTGCGGCGGCTAGAGAAATTTGAGCAAGCAATTGTCAGTTATAACCATGCGCTGGCAATTGAATCAGATTATGCGTGGGCATGGAATGGCAAAGGCATGTGCTTATCGGTACTCGGTCAGCACGAAGAGGCAATGGAATGTTATGATCAAGCTGTCCATTATGATGATAGTGATGTCTGGTTCTGGCATAATTATGGCGAATCATTGTGCAAGATGGGCAAGGCAGATGAGGCGAAGTCCGCTTTTAACCGCGCTCTAAAAATCTTGCCCGAACATAAGCCATCGCGGACGAAACGCGACAAAATTGATAGCGAGGGATGCTGATGAGTTTTCGACGTAAACGAGGCGAAATTTCGATTACATTTATGAGTGGACCCTTGGACGGCAAAACGATTACTTTTGACCAGCCGGACGCAGGGGAAACGTCAATTATCACCATTGGGCGGCGCGATACCTGTGATATTCACCTGCCCTTCGATAACCAAGTCTCACGCTTACATGCGCGAGTGGGTTGTGTGGCAAATGCCATGAACGATGAAGAAACATTATTGCCATCCTTATTAGCTTTCTGGCTCGAAGACAGCAATAGTCGCAACGGGACTTACATCGAAAAAGACCCTGACCCACTGCAAGAACGCCAGAATATGCGACCCGGTACCATCTTCCGCATCGGGCGCACATGGTTAAGGCTTGATGTGCCGTTGTCTTTCGGCTAGATTTTGATGAATAACACTGAAAATGAACCGCCAAAACGCAGAGAACGCCAAGAAAAACGGTAAAGAGTCTATAATCTTAGAAAAGTTCTGGCGATATATTTAGAAGATGGCAATGCAAATTTCTATCCAGAGTTCAGAATACTTTTCACTGGAACGGGCGACAAATCATGTTACCCGTTTTTGATTCCCATCATCTTCTTGCAAACTCAGCAAAAGCCCCTTTCGGGGTTTCACCGCACCCCACACAAAATTGCAAAGTGAGACAGGCTTTAGAGCATCACCGTAGATAGTTTGTTAAACAACTCAAGTTATGCGTTTTTCTGTTTTGCAGTCATTTCCTATCGCTGAGGGTTAAAACCACTCAGCTA
The DNA here is from genome assembly GCA_030950085.1 of Anaerolineae bacterium. Lineage (GTDB taxonomy): Bacteria > Chloroflexota > Anaerolineae > Aggregatilineales > Phototrophicaceae > JAUZRW01. Next base: position 11,005 of record JAUZRW010000211.1, on the reverse strand, counting down.
TCCAAAAGCCATGCCCACTAAAAGGGACAAAAAAGCAGGTCAGAGCGCCTTTTAGTGCGCTTCCTGCGACAAAGTTTGCCAAATGCTTTAGCTTTTGGGGTAGGATGCCTTTCACCCTTTGCCTCTTTGCGTTACGCCTTTCCAAAAATTTCTCGGACTCTACAATTAAATCGTTGCACAATAGCACAAAGCACGACACAATAGGTCAGTAAATCTTGAGGATATAGGCAATGCAACAAACCACAGGGGCATTTCAAACACCAGATAAACTGAATATTTTTACTATTCAATGGTTGCCGGATGACACGCCGAAAGCAGTTGTCATTATCGTTCACGGCTTAGGGGAACATATCGGACGCTATCAGCATGTAGCAGAGGCTCTTGTCAGTGCAGGTTATGCGGTTTATGGGCTTGACCATCGCGGACACGGCAGAAGTAATGGTAAACGGGTACAAGTGACATCAAACACTCATTTTATAGATGACCTCAAGCAATACTTCGACACTATTCGGCAAGAACATGACAAAGACAAAATATTCATTCTCGGTCACAGCATGGGTTCCGTTATCAGCTTGCAATTTGCCCTAAAATATCAAAATAGCCTTGCGGGGTTAATTGTCACAGGCACAGCCACAGATGTGGGTTCGACAGTAGGGCCGATGTTACAAAGTGCTGCTAATGTCTTGCATCGTATTCTGCCGCATATGCCAATCGGTGCGCCTTTGCCTATTGCCCATTTGACCAATGACAAAGCGATACAAGAAGCGACAGACAATGATGCCCTAAATCATAAGGGTTGGACTCCGATTAGTATTGCGAAGTACATTATTGATACAGGCGCGATGATTCAAGATAATGTGCAGCAATTGGTTTTGCCAATACTCATCATGCACGGTGAAGATGACCGTATCACGCCTATTTCTGGCAGCCGTATTGTGCATGAGCGCGTGGGGTCGGCTGATAAAACACTCAAGACATGGGACAATATGCAGCATGAAATCATGAATGAAATTGACCGTGACCAAGTTATTGGTGATATTATTGACTGGTTGGAAAATCATTAACTCAGGTTTCAGGTCTTAGCTATCATGTGTCAGCTATTTGAACTTGTGCAACCCTTTGTTAGTTGGCTGTAGATTCAATAAATTGACTTTACATAGCATCAAACATTAAATGAGAAACATCAAATTATTGCGCTCTCGCTGAATATCTGTTATTGTACGAATTAATCAAATAATGATTCGATTGTTTAGCAATGCACCGTATTTTCGATATAGATAACTGACATTACACTAGAGAAGACTGATTCTCGTAGGAAATAACCTATGTGTCATCTCGCTGCAACCGAAACGGGCGCACACGCAGGTACACCCCTACCTATGAAATACTTCTTGTATAATGTGAGTCAATAATGCGACTTTTTCTCTGAGGAATTATTTTTTATGGTAGTCAAACTTCATATTGATGACGTGTCTTTAAGTTTTGGCGGTATTAAAGCCCTCCAGAATGTCAGCTTTGAGGTACAAGAGGGGAGCATTTTTGCCGTCATTGGTCCTAATGGCGCGGGCAAAACCAGCCTCATTAATAGTGTGAATGGATTTTACCGCCCACAAACAGGACGTATCATCTTTGATGGACAAGAAATTTCCGATGTACCGCCTTATGAACGTGCTAAACTCGGCATTTCGCGCACTTTCCAGAACATCGCCCTCTATACCAACGCCACAGTCCTCGACAACCTCATGGCAGCCCGTCATATTCATATGAAAACTAGCAATATGCTCACAGGGGCAATTTTTAGGGGACGTGCCGAGCGTGAAGAGATTCAACATCGGCGCTTTGTCGAAGATATTGTTGAATTCCTCGAAATGGAGCATATCCGTAAATCTTTAGTTGGCACCTTGAGTTATGGGCTGCGTAAACGGGTAGAACTAGGACGCGCCCTCGCCTTAGAACCAACATTGCTTTTGCTAGACGAGCCGATGGCGGGTATGAATATAGAAGAGAAAGAAGATATGGCACGCTATATCCTCGATATTCATGAGCAGCAAGAAACCACGATTATGCTGATTGAACATGATATTGGTCTTGTAATGGATATTTGTGAGCATATCGTTGTCCTCGATTTCGGTGTCAAAATTGGGGAGGGCACACCGGATGATATTCGCCAAAATGAGGCAGTTATTCAAGCATATTTAGGTCAAGAGGCGTAAAAATGGTTGCTACAAAACACGAAGCGATTAGCTACCGCAAACCCACATCAGGCACAGTCTATCAGTCGCAGCAGAAAAAGAACTTCGATTTGCCGGGCGAAGATGCCAATACCCTGCCTAAAGCCTTCTTGAAGCAAGTCCGCAAATACGGCAATCAAGTAGCCGAGCGTAAAAAACGCTATGGTATCTGGATAGAATATACGTGGGATGATGTCTACGAACACGTCAGTAACTTCTATCATGGGCTAGTCAGTATGGGTTTGGAAGCAGGTGATACCGTCTGTATTATCGGTGACAATGACCCTGAAATGTACTGGACACAAATCGCTGTCCATTGCTGTAGCGCGAAGACAAATTGTATTTTCAGCGATGCCCTGCCCGACCCCGACCTTGTTTACGCGATTACCCAAACTGGCGCGAAGTTCCTTGTCGCCCATGACCAAGAACAAGTGGATAAGGCACTCGAAATCCGCGACAAAATCCCAGCAATTAAAAAAGTCATCTATTGGGAAGATAGGGGCATGTGGGGTTATGATGACGAGTGGCTGGCTAGTTTTGAAGCCATTGAAGCAGTCGGTAAAGAACATAAGACACAAAATCCTGATTCATTTGAAAAATCCATTGCTGCTACGCAACCCGAAGATGTTGTTGTTCTCAGTATGACATCTGGCACAACAGGATTGCCAAAATTTGCCATGCTGACGAATCAACAATTTGTCTATGGCTTCAACATGAACTTCGATTATATTCCGGTGCAGCAAAGCGATAATTGGTTGTCATTCAGCCCGATGGCATGGGCAACAGAGCAGGCTTTTGGTTTCTCGCCGCATGTGCAAGCTGGGATGATGGTCAACTTCCAAGAAGGTCCCGAAACATTCATCACGGATTTGCGCGAAATCGCCCCTGTCGGCTTGCTCTTCCCTAGCCGTTTTTGGGAGAATCTCGCTAGTACCGTGCGCTTTCGTGTCAACGATAGCTTGTGGATTAACCGCAAATTGTTTGACTGGTTCATGCCGATTGCCTATCAAATTACTGACCTCAAAGATGACGGCAAAGCCATTCCTAGTCATCTGAAGTTTTTGCGCTGGTTGGGTGAATTTGCCGTCTTTGAACCCCTACGCGATAAACTTGGCTTAACGAATGCTCGCAACGTGTTAACAGCCGGAGCGATGCTATCGCCGGATGTGGTGCGCTTTTTTAGGGCATTAGGGGTTGAGTTACGTCAGCTTTATGCTTCGACAGAAACATTTGCCACCATTCATCGTCTCGGCAAAGTGCAATTAGACACTGTTGGCGAAATTGTACCGGGTGTTGAAATCAAAATTACCGAAGACCAAGAAATTCTCGTGCGGACTGAGGCGCGTTTTGCGGGCTATTATAATCAACCGGACAAAACAGGCGAGGCAATTGATGAAGAGGGTTGGTATTACACAGGTGATGCCGGCTATATGCGCGACGATGGGCATTTGGTGTATCTCGAACGTGTGAAAGACATGATTGAATTGTCCGGTGGGCATCGGTTTAGCCCACAATTCATTGAAGGTCGTCTTAAGTTTAGCCCCTATATCCAAGATGTGATGACGATTGGTGGTTTCGATATGGCATATGTCGCAGCCATTATCATCATCAACTTTGAGACTGTATCGCGCTGGGCAGAAAAACGCGGCATAACATTCACGACATTTGTTGATTTATCACAAAAAACAGAAATTTACGACTTGGTGACACAAGACATCATGCGCGTCAACGAATCACTGCCATCGGAAAGTCACTTAAAGAAATTTGTGATTTTACATAAAGAATTTGATGCCGATGAAGGTGAACTCACCCGTACACGCAAACTCAAGCGCCACACCTTGTATCAAAAGTACAGTGATATTGTGGAGGCTTTGTATGGAGAACGTTCGACTATCATGGTACGTGCCGAAGTGACATATCGTGACGGGCGAAGTGGCATGGTGGAGACTGAATTGCACGTTCATAGTGTTGAATAAGCTCCTTGAGTTGGCATCGGGCGCATACGTGGGTACACCTCTACAATATCTGTAACCACACTGTCCGCCGCTAAAGATATAGACTGCACTTAATTTTTGGTATTTTTGAAGAAGGGTTACACCATTGAATGCTATTTGGAAAGAAAACAAACAGTATATTTTGTGGGGGATTTATGCGCTTGCTATCGCCCTCTTCCTCGCTTGGATTGGTCCCATTGTTGGTAATCAAAAATTATCACGGCTGATTCAAGCAACGGTATCGGGAATCCTTGTGGGCGGGATTTATGCCCTCACCGGATTGGGTATCGTCGTCGTTACGAAAGCCTCTGGTGTCTTTAACTTCGCACATGGCTATATGATGGTCATTGGTGGCTTGCTATTCTGGACATTTTTCACCACAAGCGATGCCGGCACAGCACGAGTCGGCATTGGGGCAGCTATCATATTTGCCTTCATTGCAACAGCAATCTTCCTCTCAACAACTACTGAAGAATCATCTGATGATTTCTGGAAGAAAAAACCTGATAATCCATTAGGCAATGCGGCACTCTCGCTGGCACATCGTTTGGCAATTCCACATCTTCTACGCAAAGATAATCTCATCAAACTCATTGTGGCGACAGCGATTATTGCTGTTCTGATGACCATTGGTGGGACTAGCCTACGCTGGTTACATGCCATTGTCGGGACGCTTACAGGTGCTGTTCTGTTGGGTCTCATCATTGAACGCTTCGCCATCCGTCCCTTAGTCGGACAACCTGTGATTGCTATGATATTGATGACACTGGCTGTAACAGAGGTTCTACAAGGTTTTGTTCAATTCGCTTGGGGTCCACTAGACCGTACCTTACCGATTTTTGATATTTTCGAGGAAATGGGCATTCCTTCAACGTTGCGCTTGGATTATCGTCCGACATTGGATGGTATCATCATCGTGCGGACTGGCATATTATTTGCTTTTATCTTGGCGATAGTTGCGGCGGTAGGCTTCATTCTCTTCTTCCGTTATGCCCAAATCGGACTTGCCATGCGTGCTGTTTCCGAAGACCAACAACTAGCGCAATCTGTAGGACTGCGTGTACGCGGAATTTTGGCAGCCGTATGGGGTATTGCTGCTCTGCTTGCTGGCATTGGCGGTGTACTCATGGGTGGTGCAACGAGTGTCACCCCTGCTATCTCACTGATTGCATTACGCGCTTTTCCAGCCGTCTTGCTCGGCGGATTAGAATCGATTGAAGGTGTTCTGATTGGTGGGATTGTGATTGGTCTTGTGGAACAATGGGCAAATTTGCTCTTCCCGGGTTCGCAAGCGGGACCTGACCTTGCCCCCTATCTCGTTTTGATGGTTGTCTTGGTCATTCGACCTCAAGGCTTATTCGGCGAAAAAATTATTGAGCGCATTTAGGAGTTTTTCATGGCAAGCAATATCCGCCCGGCGGGTGTTTTTGATACATCATACAATGAAGATATGGCAATCTTCCGTACACGCGGCGGAAAAATCTTCTGGAGCATTGCATTTCTCGTCGTTTTGCTTGTGCCGCTTTTTGTCTATACAGGGCTTATTAAAGAAATTTGGACGGGGACAATCATTCGGCTGTGCATCCTAATTATCGCTGTGCAGGGTCTCAATATTCTCATTGGCTATACGGGGCAAATCTCGCTCGGACATTCAGCATTTACTGCGGTAGGTGCTTATACTGCCGCGATAATGGGGCGCGAGTTAGGCTTGTCTTTTTGGTTGGTTTTGCCACTATCAGCCTTGTTTACAGGCTTTGTCGGGTTGATATTTGGCTTACCCTCATTGCGTGTCAAAGGGTTTTATTTGGCTATGGCAACACTCGCCGCACAATTCATTATTCCATGGGTATTAGAGCATCCACTAGAACCATGGACAAATGGCAATCGCCCTTTAACTGTTCCGGCACCTGTTATCGGTCCCTTCCCGACGTATGAGACATTTGGCACAAATGACACACTCGATAGCGAAGTAAGCATCATGATTGAAGGTGGTCATCCTGTTCTGAGCGATTATATGACTGTCGTTCTCATCGGGCAAGAAGATGCCTTACCAGACATTGAGATTATTGGTGCTGATGGCATTACATTGCCAAACAGTGCCTTAACGACAGAAACCGATGGCGATACGACTCGTATCTTGTTCATTGCCGCTAAAGAAGGTCGATATACTGTTTCGGCAATACCAGACGAAGATAGCCAGCCCTACAAAATGCAAGTAGAAGTACAAGCGGCTTTGAGTTTTGCCAGCGATGGGGCTTTCTTTTACATCGCCTTCCCATTGACCATTATCCTCCTACTAGCGGGTCATAATATCATCCGCACGCGAACTGGACGGGCTTTTATCTCTGTACGGGATAATGACTTGGCAGCCGAATTACTGGGTATCAACGTTTTCAATTATAAATTACAAGCCTTCTTTTTGAGTGCAGTGTACGCAGGTATTTCCGGCACACTCTTAGCCTATGAAACCAACAGTCTGTCATTAGATTTTTTCTCATTAGGACGCTCAATTGAAATGTTGGCGATGGTCGTCATTGGCGGTGCCGGTTTTCCGTTAGGCGCAATCTTTGGCGCAGCCTTTTTCAACCTATTCAATGATGTTTTTATCCCATCCATTAGCCCAATCTTACGAGATACACTCCCTAACTTGCTCCCATTTGTGGATGTGGTGAATATTTATGCAGCTATCAATCCAATCCTGTTCGGGCTGGCTTTGATGATATTTCTCATTTTAGAACCACGCGGCATCGCCTATCGGTGGGAAATTATCAAAATCGCGTGGAAGATTCGACCTTATTCGTATTAAATACAAGGAGGTGCATTGGCGCGAATTATCTTTTTTTGATTATAATACGTCTGTAGTGAAAATCATTACTCACACAAATAGAACTACAAATGAAAGGTTTATACATGCGTAAATTACTTGTTTTTATCACCCTTTTGCTCTTCATCATTGTGCTTGCTCCCGTGGCAGCACAAGATGACATGATGGACTTCCCCGGCGAACATACGCCATGCGAAGTTGACCTGACTGGCGAAACCATCACTTTTTATCACTTTGGTGATTTGAGTGGTCCGTTGGCTGCTATCACGGGTCCGATTGTACTCGGTTATGATGATGCAACCGCGTACTTCACCGAACAAGGAACGCTCTGTGGCGCGACAATTGAATATGCCAATGAAGATACGGGTGGAGACCGCGAACGGACACAAGCCGCTTATGACCGTTTCACATCGGAGTTTGATGTCGTTGCTCTAGGGCTTTATGCGTCTGATGATGCAGAATTATTGCGTGAGCAACTCGCAGAAGACGAAATTCCTGTGATTATTTCAGCAGGTTCAACACCCGGTCTCTATGGTGAAGATGGACAATCTCCCGGCTGGGTTTATGCGACCAATCCTCTTTATGTTGACCAAATGGGCGATTTCTGTGAATATGTCTCCGAAAATCCTGATACCTTCCCTGACCCCGTGATGGGTTATCTGGGTTGGCCCAATGCCTTCGGTCAAGCGGCTTTCACACCAGAAGCAACCGCTTACTGCGAAAGTCTCGGCGTTGATTTCATTGATACACCCGAATTGTTCTCACCCGCCGAGCCGGATATTATCGTCAATGTTCAGAATCTAGTCGATGCTGGTGCCAACATCCTCTATGTTAACGCTCTTGGTCCCAATGGACCCGGTAAGGTTGCACAGGCAATGGCAGACCTCGGCATTGAGGGCGAAGTTGCTCTCGCAGGTGTCAATTGGGTGATGGATATCTCTACCGGCTTAACCAGCCAAGGAGCAGTGCGTGCCGATAGTGGATTACCCGTTATCAGTGGTATGTACGGCTCTGCCCCATTTGCATGGTGGACAGAAACCGACAATCCGTCGATTCAGTTCCTCACTCAAATGGCAGATGCCAATGAACATGGTTTGGGTATTCGTGGTGTCACCTATCTCTTGACATGGGGTAACATTGACTTGCTCATTGAAGCCTACATTCAGACAGTCAACCGTGTGGGTAGCCTTGACGGTGTCACAGGTGCAGAACTCAAAGCCACATTGGATACCATTGATTATCAACCTTTGGGTGGTTTGTATACCGCAAACTTTGAAGATGGTGCAATCCGCGATGTCGGCTTAAATCGTATCGCTGTGATGCAATTCCTCAATGCAACAGGTGATGGTGTCGCAACATCGGCTGATGATGCTTTCGTTGTAGAAGGTGCGAGTATCATGATACCCATCATCGTGCCGGTTACAGACTTCAATGAAGTGCCAGATTTACGTCCGGGTATGGATGACTAGCAATTTCGGCTAAGAAGTAACGTATGGGGTAGCCTACGGGTTGCCCCTTTTCACTTAAAATTATGTTCAAATCAGCTTTATGGGAATAAAAAATGTCAGAGTTGCGCGGCAATCTATCCGCTACAAAAGTTAAAAATGACAGCCTTGCCACAACGGAGACTCTCACAGTCAACAATATTGAAGTCACCTATAGTAATGTTATTCTTGTGTTGCGCGGCGTATCGCTAAAAGTAGAACCGGGGCAGGTTGTTTCTCTGCTTGGACCCAATGGTGCTGGTAAATCGACAACTCTCAAGGCAATTAGTGGTCTGCTCAAAAGTGAAACGGGCGAAGTCACACGCGGTCATGTCATGTGGGATGATACGCGCCTTGATGCCCTGAGTCCAGAAGATATTGTGCGTCGCCAAATTATTCAGGTGATTGAAGGTCGCCCACTCTTCCGCCATTTGACAGTGGAGGAAAATTTACGTGTCGGAGCGATGACCTACGATAGGGGGCGACAATACCGCAAAGATGTTGAGCGTGTTTATCATTATTTCCCACAATTAAAAGTGATGCACCGCCGCACGAGTGGTTATCTATCCGGTGGCGAAGCACAAATGCTTGTAATTGGACGGGCATTGATGGGACACCCAAGATTGTTGATGCTAGATGAACCATCGCTGGGTCTTGCGCCGATGTTAGTGGCGCAAATTTTCGAGATTGTGCGCGAAATTAATGAGCGTGAGGGTATTTCACTATTAGTTGTCGAGCAAAATGCGCGAGTGGCACTACAAATTGCAGATTATGGCTATGTGATGGAAAATGGGCGCATTGTGCTAGATGGTCCGGCGGAACAATTGCGCGAGAATGAAGATATTAAAGAATTTTATTTGGGCTTGAATCAAATGGGCGAGCGTAAAAGTTATCGTGAAGTCAAACATTATAAACGACGCAAACGCTGGTTAGGTTAATCGCATATTTTTATGATTTTTATTGGCAGTTGTTGGATATGTGGAATCTGAAAATAATTGGAAATGAAATCTCGCTTCTGTAGGGGCATAGCGCGCTATGCCCTTACGAGCGAATTCTAAGAACTTCTAGGACTCTACACCGATAGGAGACACGGTTGAAGAACATAAACGAAAAAATCCGTAATTTGGTTGCTCATGCCTATGAGAATGCCCCGGCGGTGAAGCAACGGTTTGATGAAGCTGGTATCACTTCAGATGATATTCAAACTGTGGCTGATTTGTCGAAAATCCCTGTGATGAACAAAGATGAATTGATTGCGATGCACCAGCAAAATCCGCCGTTTGGGGGTTTCTTGACGATTAACCCCGACGACTTGCCGCGCATCTACATTTCACCCGGACCCATTTTTGATCCACAACCGCCATCAGAAGATATAGAATCAGGACTCGCTCCCTTTAAGTATGTCGGTTTCGGGCGTGGAGACCGTGTTTTGAATACCTTTATGTATCACCTGACTCCGGCAGGGATGTTGCTTGATGAGGGATTACAAGCCTGTGGCGCAACAGTGCTGCCGACAGGACCCGGTAATACCGATTTACAAATTATGATGGCGCTCAAGTTAGGCGTAACTGGATTTGTGGGACAACCAAGCTATCTGATGACCATTCTCGATAAAATTGAAGAACAGGGTATCAGCCCAGATACGTTTACGATTAAAAAGGCATTATTTTCTGCTGAACCGTATACTCCCTCGCAAAAAGCACGTTTTGAAAACGAATGGGGCATGACAACAACCTCAGCTTATGGGACAGCCGACTTAGGATTTCTCGGTTTTACGGTCAATTATGCCGATGGCTTTGTGCTGACAGATGCCAATTATGTCCAAATTGTTGACCCCGAAACCGGACAAGATGTTGCAGTCGGAGAAATTGGCGAAATTGTGGTGACAACTTTTAATAAAGCATATCCCATGATTCGTTTTGGTACGGGGGATTTAGGCGCAATTGGAGCAGAATTATTAGATGGTCATCAACACTTGCTCGGATTATACGGGCGCAGTGGCGATGCGATTAAAGTACGTGGGATGTTTTTGCATCCGAATCAACTTAAGATGGCGGCGGCGCAATTCCCAAATATTGAGAAAATCCAAGCTGTGATTACTCGTCCAGAAAACAAAGATGTCATTGTGCTACGAGTACAACTTAAGGCAGATGCCGATAATAGTGGCATCGCTGATAAATTAAAAGAACTCGCCCGTCAAGCTGTGCGCTTACGGATTGACGATGTGGTTTTTGTTGATGACATGGGCGAGAATGAGCGCACCGTCAAAGACGAACGGCAGTGGGATTAGGTACTGTTTGACTTTATAGGTGCTAGGGGCGATTCTCTGTCGTTCCTAGCAATTTGTCGCTCAGGCTGAAAAGGGGAAAAGTTGGTAGAATCGAAAAAGAGCATGGGGGTGCGAGTTTCGTGACGTGAAGAAGGGTTTCCATTAGGTTGGCAGTGGCCTACTCTCCCACGTCGTCTCCAACG
>JAUZRW010000210.1 GCA_030950085.1 Anaerolineae bacterium | reverse complement strand
GTTTTTCGGGCGCAATGCCTTGCGCCCCTACATAAAAACTTTTTTGGTGATGTACTATCTACGGTGATGCTCTATTGCCTGTCTCACTTTGCAATTTTGGGTGAGGTGTGGTGAAAGCCCGAAAGGGGCTTTTTGTAGAATCTGGAAAAAACTTAGAAAAAGGATGAACCACAAAGGCGCTCGAATGACACTAAAAATCCATTCGAAATAATGCTCTGCGCCTCTGATTCTCCGTGTCTCTGTGTTACGCTTTTTTCTAAGCAATTACCGATCCAGTTCAATCAATCTTCTGGCTCGCTAGTTGGCGCGGGTCCCATTTCGATAATGCGCTGCAACAATTCACGGCGATACTCATCATCATCGGTGATTTCACGCGCTGTTTCTAAATCATCACGCGCCGCTTCTATATTCCCTAACTCCAGATGCGAATCAGCTCGCTCTTCATAGAGCCAAGCAACATAACCCCAATCCTCAAGTGCGGCATCATAAAACTCTAGCGCCTCTTCTACCTGCCCTGCATCGGTGAAAATACGCGCCCTATCCAGATTGATATCATGCTGGAAGTCAAAATTCAGATAGAATGAAAAGAACTCAGCTTCTTCTAAATCATTCAATTGCCCGATTGCGGCATCAACATCCTCATCACCGTACCAAGAGATAAGCGCAAGGATATAGCGTGCGGCATGGGCATCGCCATCTAATGCCAATGCAGTATTTGCCCAAACTCGTGCTTGTTCATATTCCTCTGCACGATACGCAACATAGGCAATATTGATATAGGCTTCAGCATCATCAAAGTCATCGGCATACTGATTGGCAATATCTAAGGCAGCGTGGGCTTGGTCGGTCTGCATTAAAGCACCCATCAGCCGCCAACGCGCTTCCCAATAATCATATTCGGATGACAATTCTTCGCTTGAATAGATATACAAATAAGGAATTGCCCGATTATACTCGCCATTTTCATAGAGCAAACCCGCCGCCAACGTGATGAATTGCCAGCCGCGTGCGCCCTGTTCTTCCGCCTCGTCAAAGCGTTCAAGCTGAACATCATATTCACTGAATATTACCGAGCGCCACAACGCATTGATATCATTGGGGTCAAACTCATGAGCCTGTTCAATCGCTACAGCAGCAGCTTCAAAATCAAAATCAGGATAATTGAGATGAGCATGACCCTGTGCGATATAGCCTAAGAGATTATTCGGGTCGAGTTCAATGATACGATTCGCATCGGCACGCGCATTATTTTCTTCATCCCAGCAACAGGCATAGGCTAAGGCACGCGCAAATAAAGCCTCAATGTTATCGGGGTCATCAGCCAGTGCAACATTTGCCGCTTCAATCGCCGCTTCTTGACCATCTGTCACCAGTAAAGATTCAATCTCATCGACTATCGGGGCAATACCACTCGTCAGCATGAGATTCTCAGCATTGGGCGGCATCTCAGCATCATAAGGAATTTCTACTATTTCCTCAGAGCCGTCTGCCATGCCGAGATTTTCGAGAGTCTCTTGTAAGCGTCCCTCTATATCATCTTCAAGATAGAGCCGATTCGGTATCTCATTCACCGTTGTTTCGAGATAGGGTAAAGCGCGACCATACAAGCCTTGACCATGTAGATAGCGCCCCGCAAATAGGATAAAGCGCCAGCCACTTGCCCCACTTTCTTCAGCAGCATCGAAAAATTCTTGTACAGAATCGGCATCGCCAGATTCCAGCAACTCTAAGCGGACACGTCGCCACATAACTTGCGGATTGTCAGGTACAAGCGATAATGCCGTTTCGAGTGCATCAATACCAGCTTGGTAATTTGCCCCTTCGGCTACATAAGTATCTGACAATGTGACATAGCCTAATGGTCTATCTGGCTCAAGTTCAATAACTGTCTCGGCATCGGCACGCGCTTGCTCAAGATTACCTGTACTACTCCCTAGTTGTGATCGTGCGAACAAGGCAACAACATTCTCCGGGTCACGCGATAAGGTCGTATCAAGGTTTGATTGCGCTCGCACAGGATTCCCATTCAGCAATAATTCATCAATTGTGTCCAATAGGGTACTTTCATGAGCGAGCAAATTAAGATTTGCAGGGTGCGGTGGTGGAATTGGTTCACCGGTAGTCGGTTGTGCTTCGGGTATAGTAGTCGGTTCATTTGTTGGGACTGCGGTTGCTGCAATCGTGGCTTCATTTGTTGGGATTGCGGTTGCTGCAATCGTGGCTTCATCAGTTGGCGATTCTTCAGTAGCAGCTTCTGTGACATCAACAAGCACTTCGGGCGCAGATGTTGGCGTGCTATCGCCCTCACCATCGTCATTATTGATTGCGAAAAAGGCAATAATAGCGATTACGGCAATAACAGCTATTGCACCGAGTCCTATCAATGCCGTGTTATTCTTTTTGGGCGGTATTGCTGCTGGAAGCGGAATTGCCTTACTGACAGGCATCGTCTCAGTGGGGGCATCCACATCAGCAATCATAGTCGGTACAGTATTGCGCGATTGCGATACAGCCGTTGCAGGCTTGGAAGTGGCAGGCTGTGCCACAGTCGATGCAGAGCCATCAAGTTGTGCCATTGCCTTGTCTAATGCCGCTTTCATTTCATGTGCTGTCTGAAAACGGTCATTCACATTTTTCGCTAGGCAGCGCAAAATCACTGTTTCAACAACTTCGGGTATCGCATTATCATGGTCATGGCGCGTTGGCAAGGGTGCATTGATGTGCTTCATGATGACCGCAAGCGGCGTATCAGCACTATAGGGGACTTCGCCAACCAGCATTTCATATAAGATAATGCCGAGTGCATAAATATCAGAGCGATGGTCAGTTGTTTCACCGCGCCCTGCTTCGGGACTCATATAATCTGGTGTGCCGACAGCCATCCCAGTACCTGTCAAGCCGACCTCACCCATAATGCGAGCAATGCCAAAATCGGTCAGAATCGCATGGTTCAAATTCTCATCCAAGAACATGACATTGGCAGGTTTCATGTCACGGTGAACCATACCCTTATCATGGGCATAGCCGAGTGCATCCGCCAATTGTGAGGCAACGCGCACCGCATCTTGGACAGGTAATTTGCCCTTTTTGTGGATATTTTCCTTAAGATTGCCGCCTGTGATGTATTCCATCGCTAGATAATACACACCATCTTCGACACCAAAATCAAACGCCTGTACGATATGGGCATGACGCAAGTTGCCGACTGCACGCGCCTCACGACGGAAGCGTTCGACAAAGCTGTCATCGTCATTAAGCGCCCCCAACATCACTTTAACCGCGACAAAACGATCCATACCGGCTTGGTAAGATTTATAGACCTCTGCCATCCCACCGCGCCCTAATCGCTCGCGTAGTTCATATTGTCCGAGTTTACGACCACTTAAATCTTGCAATGTCGTTCCCCTTCCTCATAATATTCTTGCATTTTTCGTAATTTTCGGACGGTATCTATTCAGCTATCCATGAGAAATCAGGCTGTGGTGCAAAAATCATCTTGAGTGTTTCAAAGATAGACTGCCCCTGACGGCGAGCCGTTTCAAGGATGGAGATGAGGTTGGCG
>JAUZRW010000021.1 GCA_030950085.1 Anaerolineae bacterium | reverse complement strand
TCTCAAATAGATGCTTGAGAAGTTCTTCATTTTGAGGGATAGTTGACATTAGAGATAGACTTTCTACTCGCTGTTATTTACTAACTCAGCTTTTTAACGAAAGTCTTCTCTTTTTGCAAATATAGCCAAAGTCTAGGGACGGGATATATCCCGTCCGAAAATTACGAGAAATATTGGCAAACTCGAATCTGTGATTCACTGAATTTAGGATAGGATATGCCGTTGAATTGATACTAAAAGCCTCGTTTTCTTCACGTTATTTCCAGAGCGCGGCGATAACTGTTAACGGTTGCTTGTGCAGTATTTGCCCAATCGAATTGTTGTGCTTTGTGCAAGCCCTTTTCAGAGGCTTCTTCACGCCATGTCGCATCATGATAAGTTCGCTGTAAGGCATCTGCCCATAGACTAACCTCATGGGGCGGCAAACATAATCCAGCACCTTCTGCGACTTCCGGCAATGATGATACATTTGATGTAATCACGGGAGTCCCACAAGCCATCGCTTCGAGTATCGGCAATCCGAAGCCTTCAAATAGCGAGGGATAGACAAACACTTCGGCACTGTTATACCAAAGTGCCATTTCTGCTGTTGGAATAAAACCCGTAAACGAAATTTTATCTCCTAGCCCATGACGCTCAACAGCTTCAAAAATAGCATCGGTCATCCAACCCTTGCCCCCTGCGAGTACGAGTGGTAAGCGTTCATTTTCTGGTAATTTGGCATAGGCATTTATCAGCATTACGAGATTTTTGCGCGGCTCAAGCGTGCCAAGATAAAACCAAAAGCGGTCTGGCAACCCTTTTTGTTGTTTGAAGGCAACAATCGTTTCAGCAGCTAAAGGGCGTATGGTATCACGGTCATAAGCAAGGTGCGTGACATCAATTTTTTCGGCAGGAATATTCAGCAAATCCACCAAATCTTGCTTTGTGCTATGACTAATCGCCGTGATTCGTTTGGCGCGTTTACACGTTATTTCGGTGAACATGCGTAAATAAAGACGACGGGCGCTGCTGAGGCGCTGTGGATAGCGCATGAAGGTTAAATCGTAGACTGTGACGACCATCGGCTTGTGCAAAAACAACGGCGCAACAAAAGCCATCGCATGATACAAATCATAGTCTGCCAATTGAAATGGCTGGATTCCTTGTTCCCAGATAATACGTTTTGTGGGGGATTCAGTATCTAGTGCCGCGTGCTTCATGCTCATGTTGGGGTATGTCGCTTGATTCTTGCTGCCGACCATAGCAGTAAAATGCCAATCATCGGGCGCAACTTGCGGCAAATGTGCCAATAATTGATGAATCACATTATGGATGCCAGCCGAGCGATACCCTATTTGGCTAGAGAGCAAATGTGCGTTGAGTCCGATATGTATCATAGCATGGCATAATACAGCAGAGGGCAAGTTGTCGCAATATAGACATAGCCCTAAAGTATCCCCTGTCGTGTGAAGTATGCTTAACGGAGTTTGCAAAGTTCATGAGATAATGATATGCACAACGAGAAAATTGGCGTATCCTTGTTTAACAGAGTACCTCTATTAAACCTGTAGACTCTATCTCATGATGCCGTTTTGTGTGAGGTGCGATGAAATCCCGAAAGGGGCTTATATAAAGTAAGCAGGAGTAGTCATGAATTTTCTAAAAAAGTTATTTGGCGGCGGTGGTTCGAGTGGTGATGAATTCACACTTTATGTCAAGCCGAAAATGTGCAATCGCATTATGCCGATTGTGGTGAAGCGTAAAGAGCAATTATCGCTGAATGATAGCGAAGACGGGTATTGGGTACGCAAAATAGCCAATCATCCACGCTGCCCGTTTGAAGTCGAAGTGATTATCCACTTTGACCGCCGTAAAAATCTCAGCGACAAAGAGATTAGCAATGGCGAATTTGTTGATGAAGCCGCTTATCTCGCTTTTCTGGAAAATGACGAGAAAAAAAGCCCGACTTAAGCCCAATACTCGTTCCAATCAGTATCGTCCGCCCATTAATCACAAGGTTTGCTATGACAACCCCTATATCCAGAATTTTTCTTAGTCTCATTATCGTCATGCTATGGGTCAGTATCGTTAGCGCCCAAGATAGCGGAAGCGAAACCCCTATCGACGCACAAATTGACCAGATTGAAAGTGATGCCGAACTCTTGCGCGGTCTTGAACCCACGTCTGATGTGCCTATCATGTTCCCATCACGCGAAGAGGTGCGCGACTACCTCAATGGCGAATTAGAGGATACATTCACCCCAGAATACCTTGATGAAGTCATGGCTTTTTATGTCGCTTTTGATTTCTTAGCGCCCGATGCCGATATTCAGGCTCTAGCCTTAGCCCTCTATGCCCAACAGGTCATTGGCTACTATCGCTCGGATACTCAAACCATGAATATCGTGACGGATGATGGACAAGCGCCGGACGGGACAATGAATATCTTAGACCGTGTGACTTACGCCCATGAATATATTCATGCTCTGCAAGACCAATACTTCGACCTAACAGAGTACGAAGAGGCGCTTGAGAACAGCACGAATTATGATAGCAATCTAGCCTTTCAGTCTTTGATAGAAGGCGATGCCACATTCATCATGAATGAATATCTATTCTTGGTGATGGAATCAACTCCGCCGAGCGAATTACTACAATTAGGTCTGGATTCGCTCAATGATGAGAGTTTACGTCCCCCTGCTGATACCCCCGACATTTTCTTGGCAGAATTGTTCTTTCCCTATTTTAATGGTGAACAATTCGTGCGAGCTATCTTCAATGAGGGTGGTTGGGAAGCACTGAACAAGCTCTATGAATTCTTGCCCCAATCATCAGAACATATCTTGCACCCTGAAGCGTATCTCGCTGGCGACCAGCCACAAATTATCGACTTACCTGCCAACGCCCCCGATGGCTACGAATTGGCGCTATCAGGAACGTTGGGTGAATTCTATTTGCGACAATGGTTGGGAACGCAACTGAGCAATGAACGAAGTATCAATGATGCCGCAGCCGGATGGGGTGGCGATACCTTCAATATTTATCGCAATAGTACGGGTGAACTCGCATGGGAACTGCGTATTTCGTGGGATAGCGTCGAAGATGCCGAAGAATTTAGCGCCGCACTGCAAGCCTTCATTGAAGGTCGTCTGCCAGATAGCACGGCAACAATGGGTGATGTGCGTTGTGTAACGGGTGAACAGACCCTCTGTGTGACGGCTGTGGATGTCAGCACCTTTGATATTACATTCGCCCCGACAGTCGAGGTAGCTACAGCATTGTTGAACTAAATTCGGCGCATCGCGGTTTTTTCGGACAGGCAGAAGCGTCCCTACGAATAATGATTTTTGAACCGTAGGGACGTGATTTTTCACGTCCGCAATAGCACAAATTCATGGATAGGTGAACTGTTACGAAAAAGCGTAACGCAGAGATACGGAGAATCAGAGATGCAGAGCGTCATTTTGAATAGGATTCTTCGTGTTTTTCGTATCTTTGTGATTCATCTTTTTTCCAATTAATTTCCAGATTCTGACTAAGGTACCCCTATCACATTATCAAGATTTTGATAAGAATATGGTGCGATTTATCCACTAAAGAATGGATTTTATGAATGCGTTGGCTCATATGGGGTATCGGATACTTGTTGCTGATTGGCTCTGTTGTTGCTCAGAGTGCTACGTTTACTCATGAAGCAACAGGCACACAGTATCGACTTGAAACCTATTCCCCAGCGAATTTTCCTGTAGGGATGGTGTTCGCACCGGATGGTCGTCTATTTTATAATGAAAAAACGACAGGTAATGTGCGTGTCATTTTGCCTGACGGGACACTACAAAACGCCCCTGTTGTCACCTTGCCAACCGATGCCTTGCAAGAACGCGGCATGTTGGGTCTCGCTCTATCGCCGGATTTTGAAAATGACAGCATGATTTATGTTGTCCACACACTGATAGGCAACACACGCGATTTTCCTGCTAATCGACTCGTGCGCTTTAGCATTGATGAGAATAATATCGCTGGCGACGTGCAAGAATTGTGGAAAATCCCGATAACAACGGGGCAATTGTTACATAATGGCGGCAATATCCACTTTGATGATGAGGGGCATCTCTTTTTGTCATTGGGGGATTATGGCGATGCGACAAATGCCCAAAATATAAACACCCCCCAAGGCGCTATTCATCGCTTTGACATCACTGATGAGGGTATTGTGCCAGCCGTGGGCAATCCTTTTGGTGATGATAATAGCCTCTATGCCTATGGGTTACGCAATCCCTTTGATTTTACGATTGACCCTTATAGTGACTGGCTCTTTGCAGCAGAAGTGGGTGCAAATTGTGATGATGAAATTGATGTCATTCAGGCTGGGATGAATTACGGCTGGTCAGATAGTTATGATTGTGTCGGGACAGACGATTTACCGACTCTCGTTGATTATGTTCCACCGATGCTTTCGTTCACCCCGGCGATTACGCCGACAGGCATTGTCGTTTATGAGGGCGCGGCTTTCCCCGAATGGCAGGGAAATTTAATATTTTGTGATTGGAATTTTGGTACAATGAGGCGAGTCGTCTTAAATGACACGCGCACACAGGCACTTGAAGTTCATGAGATTGACTTGGGAACAAACATGTGTCGGATTGATTTAGTCATCGGCTTAGAGGGTGCTTTATACTTCGGTACGGTGGATGGTGAGGGTGGGCGTATTGTTAGACTTCTACCCGAAAATGACCAATAATTCAATTGTCCCCCGTACTTAAGAACTATTTGTAACGCTTGCTGAAATGATATAGAGTAAAAACGTAGAAACAAGCTGAATGTGACACATTCAAATAAGATTCTAACCAAATCTTAACAAGGAATGGGTGATAGCGCAGCAAAAATGTGCTTTAATAGATAAATATTCAGCAAGAAGCACCTTTATATTTGGACATCATGTACCGACAATTTTCCAGTTAATACTGGTGGGTACGTCCAAAAATACTGTTGGTCAATGGCACCGCCTCTGGTGTTATTGCAGTGCGACACGCACTAGTGTACCGTTCGGGTAAACGGGAACACTCTAACCAACGCTCATGGAGAAGCCATAAGTCCTATTAATCAAGAGGCGGTTTCAGAGAAACGAGAATCCCTCTCGCACTGAAGGGAATACCCAAAAAATTTTCTACCCCCACTCACAAGTCACGGTTAAAGCCGTGACTTTTTTTAATGAATAGGGCATTGTGAATTATTATCGACTGATTGACTGTAGAGACACAGTTGATAGGTATCAGGCGTGCGCCCAACCTTCCCAGTTACGGGCTTGCCATGCGGCATAGAGGGCAATGCTGCCAGCCGTCGCTACATTGAGGCTGCCGACTTGTCCGCGCATCGGCAGCGTCACCAGCAAATCACAGGTATCACGCACCAAGCGCCGCAATCCTTCGCCTTCACTGCCCATGACCATGCCGACAGCCATATTCAAATCGGTTTTGTCCAGTGGCGGCACATTGGGCCCCACATCCATACCGACTAGCCAAACATTGTTATCCTTGATTTCTTTCATGGCATTGACAAGATTCGTGACCTGCGCGACTCGTAAATGCTCGACTGAGCCAGATGACGAAGCCACGACTGCCGGAGTCACCGAGACTGAGCGTCTATCTTGCATGACAACACCATGAATACCCACAGCATCGGCAACACGCATCAATGAACCGACATTTTGTGGGTCTTTGAGCAAATCAAGAATTAAGATAAACGGTTTTTCGCCTTTTTCAGTTGCCAATTGCAGAATATCTTCGACATCAACATAGGGATAGCCACCAACACGCAAAGCCATCCCCTGATGATTGGCACCATTGGCAATATCATCAATGATACGACGTTGTACTCGATTAACATCAATCCCTTTTTCTTCCGCAGCCGTGACAATTTCACCGACGAGTCCCTTGTTATCGAGATGAGTCGCCATGACGAGTTTTTCAATATCGCGCCGTCCTGCACGCAACGTTTCCATAATAGGCCAAAGCCCATAGATAAATTCAGGCATAATTTCCTCAGTTGCTTATGATTACGCAAAAGGGCGACTGAACCATTCATCGCCCTAAAAGAAATAACACAGTGGATTGTCTCGCGTTATGAAAGTAACCTCCGGTAAGTTTTTAGAATTCTGTCGTACTGGCGCAGCGCGCTGCGCCCTACAGAACCGAGATTTTATTTTTAATTATTTACCTGTTCTTACTGAAGACAGGCTAAACCCAGCATAGCGGACAGGCAGAAGCCAGTCCCTACGACATACGATTTTTGAACCGTAGGGATGTGATTTTCCATGTCCGCGATATAATCTGCCTTATTCCACTTTCCAGACAGTCCCATCGGCACGGTCTTCGAGAATGACACCAATTTTTGCCAATTCATCGCGCAAACGGTCACTTTCTGCGAAGTTTTTCTCTGCCCGTGCTTGCGCTCGCATATCAATCAGCATTTGAATCAGTGCATTCTCGCGGTCTGCATTCATATTACCACCGCGTTCATGTTCTGGGATAATGCCGAGTACCGTTCCACCCAATTCGTTATAGGTATCGTTAATCGCTTTGAGCGTTGTCAGCCCTATTTCGCTATCACTATTGAGTAGCGTATTCACATCACGAGTTAATTCTTGCAAAACAGCAATCGCCTGTGGTGTGTTGAAATCATCATCCATGCGCTCAGTGAAGTTTGTTTTAGCCTTATCGAGGCGCTCGATGAAAGTGTTGCCTGCATCGCTTTCTGGGGCAGTATTCATCATTTGCCGTGTCAGGCGTACCGCACCAAATAGCCGTTCCCAGCCGGCTTTGATACCCTGCATCGACTCGGCGCTGTAATCCATCGGACTACGGTAATGGGCGCTAATCGAAGACATTCGCAGCACTTCGGGGCGATAGTCTTGCAAGGCATCTTTAATCGTGACAAAGTTGTCGAGACTCTTCGACATTTTTTCACCCTCGACAGTCAAACTACCGACAAGCATCCAATATCTGGCAAAATCAGCATTGTTGGCACATTCGCTCTGCACGATTTCGTTTTCATTGTGCGGATAGATATTATCTACACCGCCGCCATGAATATCAAAGGTTGCGCCGAGATATTTTTTCGCCATTGCCGAACATTCAATATGCCAACCGGGGAAGCCTTCTCCCCATGGGCTATTCCAGCGCATGATATGTTCTTCTTCCGCACGTTTCCAGAGCGCAAAATCTGCCGCATGATGTTTTTCACCGCGCACATCTTCGCGTGTCCCTTCTTCTTGTTCTTCCAAGCGCCGATTCGATAATTTGCCATAATCCGGCGCACTGGTCACATCGAAGTAGACACTGCCATTGACTTCATAAGCATGTTCACTGGCAATCAATTCTTGAATCATCTCGATTTGCTCTGGGATATGCCCTGTCGCACGCGGTTGAATATCCGGCGGCAAAACATTCAAGGCTGCCATATCTGCCTGATAACTGCGCCCGTACATCTCCGCAATTTGCATCGGCAGAGATTGCAACTGACGCGCTTTCTTTAAGATACGGTCTTCGCCTGTCACCTGTAAATGCCCAACGTCTGTCAGATTTTGTACATACAACACGTTGTAGCCACTGTAACGCAGATAACGCACGACGACATCAAAGGAGACGTAACTTTTAGCATGTCCCAAATGCGAGTGGTCATAAATAGTGGGTCCGCAGACATACATGCTCACGCGCCCCTCTTCTAGCGGAATGAAATCTTGTTTTTTGCGTCCTAAGACGTTATGTATCCGCAGTGCCATAGCGGTATTGTCCCTTCTGTATCCAATGATAGCGCGTCTAAAAACTCGGTTTTTCAGTCATGCCTGATTTTTTTCAGGACGGGTCAGTTGTTATGTAGGGACGCAAGGCATTGCGCCCGAAAAACACATAATCTATTCAAAAATAGAATTGGTCAAGTAGCAGAGGTGGGAAGAGGACTAATACCGTTCCCGCAACGGCTTACGAACATCGACAAAGATAGGCTATGTCCACATTCGTTAGCAGTCGAAGGTTGTTTGTTTGTCGTCGTATCATAAAGTTCTCTTCCCAGTAAAAATACTGCTATTGTCATCAATAAAACGAAGTAATCTATTCTAGCAAGAAACTAGACGCTTTTTCTATACCATATCGCACCTATACACCATAGTTCGCTCGTAATTGCTGGAGAATATGCTGTGCTTGCTTGTCATCATCTGCAAAATAGACCGCCCCATCTATGGTTGGCAAGGTACCATCGGTATCAAGTGGCAGTGCTTGACGGTCAGTATCCGCTAGACCAATCACAACGGCATTCCCACTGAGAACTTTGTTTAATTTCTTGCCGAAGCTGCTCATATGGGCGGCGAGTCCGGCAGGCATTTTTGGGCGCTGATGCTCTCTCAAATCAATCACAGAATCGACTAGATGGGGGTGATTCATCATCGAAAATAAGGAAGCCCGAATCCCGGCATGATAATCACGCCAATTCCAATCTTCTAGCAAGATATAGCGCACGGCTGTTTTATCTTCATCGTACCATTCATAACTCATTTTGATTTTTGTCACTATATTTCCTTGCTTAACAAACTATTTGCGATAACGCCCTAACACTCGTCTTATATTGCAATTTTGTGTGAGGCATAGTGAAACCCCGAAAGGGGCTTGATTGACTATGAACCGCCAAGAAAAATTCTCAAACAATACCATTCAGCAAATCAAGCGAAAATTCAGTCAGGGACTCAATATGGGCATGAGCCATCGCACGAATATCGGCTGGTAAGGGATAATTGGGACTTGGTGCAGCGATGATGAACATATCTGCCGCTTTTAAGGCGCGAATCCCATTGACAGAGTCTTCAACGCCAACGGTCACTTGCGGTTCGACACCGAGTTGCTTCATTGCCTCGTGATAAATATCAGGTGCCGGTTTGCCGTTCGGGATACTATCGCCAAAAATCATCACTTCAAAAATTTGGTCTAAACCCGTGGATTTCATCACATGCTGGATAATATCTGTCGGTGAACCAGAGGCTAATCCAACGCGATAATGTTGTGCTGCTAATTGCACTGCTTCTAATGCGCCTGCACGAGTCGGCATTTTTTGGTCATAATGGGCAATCACTCGTGCTTTAATCTCTTGAATAATCTCATCAATTGACTCATCGAGTTCGAGCCGATTTTTCATGACCTGCGCCCAACCTACTGTACTGCGTCCCATCGCCTCGCGTTGAAAGTCATCTGTCCAAACTTTACTTTGGTCTTGGGCAAATTCTACCCGTGATAAGCCCCAATAACCCTCCGAATCAACCAGCACACCATCCATATCAAAAATAACGGCTTCTATTGCCATCCTTTGTCCTTTATATTTATTCACTTCTAACAGAGTCATGTTAAAACTGTAGCAGAAAAATTAGATACTATATAGGGAGGCTGCATAATGGCAGAAACCTTTACTTTCCAAGCAGAAACTCAACAACTACTCGATATCCTGATTCACTCGTTGTATACAGACCGCGAAATCTTCATGCGCGAGTTAATCAGCAATGCCTCTGATGCGCTCAATCGACTACAATTTGAGCAATTAACGAATAGCGAAATGCTGGATTCGGATGTGCCGCTTGAAATTCGTATCACAACTGATGAAGAGGCTGGCACAATTACGATTAGTGATACGGGCATTGGCATGACTGCCGATGAAATCCAAGATAATCTCGGCACGATTGCGCGGAGTGGCGCGAAAAATTTCATGCAAGCCCTACAAGATGCTCCCAATAAAGAAACAGCGACTAATATCATTGGGCAATTCGGAGTCGGCTTCTATAGTGTGTTCATGGCAGCCGATAAAGTGCAAGTCATTTCGCGCAGTCATCAACCCGATGCCGAAGCGATTATCTGGGAGGCAAATGGTGGTACAGAATACACCATGGAAGTTGCCGAAAAAGAGAGTCGCGGCACAGATATTGTCATTTATCTGAAAGAAGATGCCAAAGAATTTTTGCAAGCATGGCGTATCAAGAATATCATCACGAAACACAGTGATTATGTCGCTTTCCCAATCTATGTGGGTGATGATGAAAAACCTGCCAACAAGCAAACTGCTCTTTGGCGACAATCGCCGCGTGAGATAGAAGATGATGAATATAAGAGTTTCTATCAAATGTTGACGATGGATTTCGGCGAACCTCTGATGCGTGTTCATATGCGAGCCGAAGGGGTGATGCAATTTTACGCCTTGCTCTATGTGCCGAGTACATCAGAGCCGAGTCCCTTTAGCCCACGTAAAGACCCCGGACTCAAACTCTATGCGCGTAAGGTGCTGATTGATGATTACCACAAAGATTTATTGCCGGAATATCTGCAATTTATTCAAGGTGTCGTCGATAGCGAAGATATCCCCCTCAGTGTTACCCGTGAGAGTGTGCGTGCTAACCGCATCATGGCGAATCTGAAAAAGACGATTACCAGCAAGGTCTTGTCTGAACTTAAGCAGATGGCAAATAAGGAGACCGAAAAATATCTCGAAATTTTCGCAGAATTTGGGCGTTTTCTCAAGCAAGGTGTCGTCATGTCACCCACCGATAAAGATGATTTACTGCCCTTGCTCTTCTGGCAAACATCGCACGATGAAGATGAAGACAGTTTCCATTCGCTCAATGACTATGTGGGACGCATGGTTGATGGACAGGACGAAATTTACTATGTGATTAGCGATGATTATCATAGTGCCAAGCGCAGTCCGCACCTTGACCCCTTCCGTCAGCGTGGCATTGAAGTGCTATACTTCTGTGACCCTGTGGATTCGATGTTACCGATGGGCTTGACAGACTACAAAGGGCATAAGCTCCGCAGTGTTGATGAGGCTGATATTAACTTGAAAGATGTCGGTACTGTGCAAGAAGATGAATCGCAAGCCGAAGCCCTTGAAGAAACGACGTTTGAATCACTGCTTGAGCGTGTGAAACGTATCTTGGGTGAGCGTGTGAGTGATGTGCGCGAGAGTCAATCGCTAGTCGGCAGTCCGGCACGCCTTGTCAGTGATGATAATAGTGGACAACGGCATATGTTCCGTATCAATCGCCTCCTAGACAAAGAATATCAAATGCCAGTCAAGGCACTCGAATTGAATCCGCGTCATCCTCTGCTGCATAATGTGAGCGATTTATTGGCGGACAATGGCGACAATCCGTTGATTGATGTGGTGATTGAGCAAGTCTTTGAAACTGCTCTCTTGCAAGATGGTATTCATCCTGACCCAGCAGCGATGGCAGAACGTCTCACGGCATTGATGCAAGCCGCAACAGGTTCAGCAGATAGTGTCGATTTTAGCAAGGTTGCGCCACCAAAAGCCGAAGAAGTTGAACCAAGCGAAGAAGCTGAGTGACGCTCCCCACACCTAAAGGCGGGGGCTTCTGAACCACGCTTGCGTTAACTACCGCTACGTTCTGGCTCACGGACACGTCCTGCCCGTTTTAGTATTTTCAAAGCTCTGTCGAGAATATTCAGTGCTGCATTGTGGTCTCTATCTAAACTGAGACCACACTTATTGCACGTCACCCAACGTACCGACAAATTAAAATTTTCAAACTCACAGCCACAATTCGAGCATTTCTTAGATGTATAAGCAGGATTAACAAGCACCACTTCTCGACCAGCTTCTGCCGCTTTGTCGAGTAGTCTTTGCTTGAAATAGCCCCAGCCGGCATCTAATATGCTCTTACTCAGGCGATGATTCTTGACCATATTCTTGATTTTTAAGTCTTCAATGGCGATGACATCATAATTTTGTATCAGTTCATAAACCAATTTATCGAAGAAATCTTTGCGCTGATTCTTGATATGCTCGTGCTGGCGTTGGACTGACAACAACTTCTTCTGGCGATGATTGCTACCTCTTTGAGCGCGTGCTAGTTTGCGCTGTTTGAGCCGCAATTCTGTTTGACCTTGACGATACCAACGCGGATTGTCCACTTGTTCACCCTTGTCATCGGTGATGAGTGCGTTAATCCCCATATCCAGACCAATGACTCGTCCTGTTTCGGGCAATGCCACAAATTCAGGCACGTCACAAGCCAAACTCACATACCAGCGCCCTGCTTTGCGGAGGACACGACAAGTCTTGATTTGACCCTCATAAGGGCGATGCCAGCGCACATGAATTCGTCCAACCCCTGATATTCTCAGGCGACGACCTGCTACTTTGAAACCATTGCCATATTGTTTGAAACCGATGCTGTGCCAGCGTTTGCCGCTTTTGAAACGCGGATAACCTGCTTCTTCTTTTGCTTTCACACGATTGAAAAAGGCTTGGAAGGCTTTATCTAAGTCTTCAACGGCTACTTGCAAGACATGGCTATGAACTTTTTTCGCTTTAGATAAATCTAGGGGCTTTACGGCGCTTTTTCGGTAAAGAAACGTAAGGTGTGGTATCCTTGAAAGGTGCTTAATCTCGCTAACTAGGGAAAAAATTATGCGACTTCATTACCAGTTTTTGTGCTTATTGCTCTTGATGACAGGTATCACCGTGATAGCACAAGATGATGCTGTGTTGCCCATTACAGAAGATACCAATTATATCATTCGTCCTGCCGATACCTTAGATACTATCGGGGCGTTATTCGATGTCAGCCCATCTTGTCTTGCCGATATGAATGATATCAGCAATTCTCGTGATTTGTTCGTGGGAGAAACGCTGCTGATTGCGGTCAGTTGCCCACGTTATGGCGACGATGCCCGTGATATGGCTTTGTCCGATGTACTGATTCCTCGCGATGTTGTCACCTATGAAGAAGATTGTGACGGCTATCGCGTCCAACGTAATGACTCGATTGACTTGATTGGCTTCAATCTCAATATTTCAGCCGTGTCAATTGCTGTGGTCAATGAACTCGACCCACCCTATATTCTAGATATTAATCAGTGTTTGATTATTCCCGAAGATGCTCCACCATGGGGTGAATATCCGGCATTAACAACAGCGAATGGTGATTTTGGTTCGGGTGGTGCGTTACCGCCCGGCGAAATCTATGTCATGCAGCCGCGTGATACATTGGATGTTGTCGCACAAAGTTTCAATGTGTCGGTGGTGGCGATTATGCTGACCAATAACATTAGCAGCGCATCAGAATTGCAACCCGGTGCAGCCGTTCTCATCCCGGATGATGCCCCAGCGTATGGGCTTTATCCAGCGATTACAGAACCGATTGTCGGGCAACTTTATATCGTGCAACAAGGCGAAACACTGGATGAAATTGCCGAAGCCTTTGATGTCTCTGTGCTGGCATTAGAAGCGGCAAACAATATTGAAGCAGGGCGCAATGCAACAATCGGAACAACGCTTCTCATCCCCGATAATGTCCCTGTCTATGGTCATGATGATGGCTTTGACGTGGCGATGTTGGGTCAAGGTGGCGGTTTCGCAGGGGTGACTCGTGTTGTGCAACCGCGTGAAACAGTAGACCAGATTGCCGCTTTCTTTAATGTGAATACCGATTGCTTACTCGCCGCCAATAATCTCGGCAACCCACGCCATGTCCAACCGGGTACTGTGCTGATTATTGATGAAAGTTGTGGCGCATATCTTGGCGAAGGGCGTGCTGATTTGGAAACTGTGACATCTTCGGCTGCTGATTCTACAGGGGAAAGTGGCGAATAATATAACAAGTAGGGTCACAGCAAACTGACCCTACACATTTGCATAGCACCGATTATTCGTCCAACACGCGGAAAGTCGCGGCAATTGATTCAAATACTGCTAGCCGTTCCTCAAATTCATCTGGGCTAGTTCCAATTGTGACAATATATATTGTATTGTCTTTAAGGAAAACATATTGTGCGCCGCGGCTTATGAAAAGCCCAAAATCAATGTCTGTCACAATACGTATAATATCCTGTCCGTTCATCTCGACGATATCTTGCTCAAGAACTGTGAAGGTTTCTGGATAGCCTTGAACTAAGAGCAACATTAAGGATTGTAATGGCACTTGCACAGGTAAGTCAGTCGCCAAAATATTCATATTCTCAACAAAGCCATCTGGGGAAACTTGGTCGCGGACAGCAAAGAGTAGCATCAAATCGGGATTTTGCTGTATCTGTGCTATAAATGGCTGATAGTCATCTCCCAGAGATTCAAGCATTGTGATTGCTGCAGCCATTTCATCACCGGCAGGGTCAATGGCAATGTAATCCGCCGGTAAGTAAATTTCAATGGTAGCGGTTTCATAACGTATTAAGCCTGCGGTGTTGGTTTCACCTGTATTAGTGGGGAGATTGCTGTCTTGGGGTTCTTCTGTCGCCTCAGCATCATCTTGTTGTACGACACTCAGTTCAATAGATTGGGCGGCGACCTGTGCTTCTAGTACGGCAATTGTCGCCTCAGCATCGGCGAGGGCTACTATTTGGGCATCTCCCGTTTCATTCGCAGAAGTCAAAGATGTTGCGAGGTCAGCAACGGTTGTCAGTTGCACATCCGCCATCTCATTGGCAACTGCCTGTGCCGTCGAAAGCCCTGCGACTTCTTCTTCTAAATCATCCCGAACAGCTTGCTCTGTCATTTGCAATTCCTGCATGGCATCAGATGTCGCTTCGGAATCTGCTAAATTTGCTGCTAATGTGTCATTCTCAGATTCGGCTGCGGCTTCTTGGGTTGCCGCACGATTCGCTTGTGACAGGGCATCCGCCTCAACACTGCTTAAGGTACTTTCAGCGTCAC
The DNA here is from genome assembly GCA_030950085.1 of Anaerolineae bacterium. Lineage (GTDB taxonomy): Bacteria > Chloroflexota > Anaerolineae > Aggregatilineales > Phototrophicaceae > JAUZRW01. The sequence continues at coordinate 14,017 of JAUZRW010000021.1, read as the reverse complement.
TCGCGGCTTGTGTTGCATCGGCATTGGCACTCTCAAGAGCATCGGCACTCTCATTTGCCGCTTGAGTTGCGGTGGCATTGGCATCCGACAGTTCGCTTTCAATATCGGCAATCGTCGAATTGGCACTATCGAGGGCATCAGCACTCTCATTTGCCGCTTGAGTTGCCGTGGCATTGGCATCCGACAGTTCGCTCTCAACATCGGCAATCGTCGAATTGGCACTATCGAGGGCATCAGCACTCTCATTTGCAGCTTGTGTTGCCGTGGCATTGGCATCTGATAGTTGATTAGCAGCCTCAGTTGCATCAGACGCGGCACTATCAGCCATTGCCGTTGCTTCATCGGCTAAAGCAGATGCCGCCTGTGCGATTTGTGTCCCATCGCTTTGGACGACGGCGAGGTCATCGCGTGTTGTATCAAGATTTTGCTTTTGATTAAATAGAAAAATACCGCCCACTAGCAGGGCAATAGCCAGACCAATTTCAAGAAAATTCCGCGTATTAGAATTCATTAATTTATCCTAAGAATATAGTTTATCGATTCGGGAATGGATGGGAGTCGAACCCACCGTCGCCTGTCACGCAGCCGACCACCAGTGTTGAAGACTGGGGCATCCACCGGAACACAACCACTCCCATTAACCTGAGGCTAGTATAACGCTAGGCGCGAATCTTGACTAGCCATTGTTGAATTGGCGACATAAGCTCGAAATGTGTCATACACACATCCACAAATTCGGCAGACATGACATCTGTTTGTGGAATTTCGGTCACATGGGCATAGAGGGCATTATGTAATAAGAGTGGCGAACGGGCATCTGCTGGGTCAGTATAGCCGCGTGGTGTTTTCTTGTAATGTTGCCAACCCACCTCATAGCTATCACCTGCCGCGTCTATCGTTTGCACAATTTCGACTAATTCATGACCGAATTTGTCATCAAGCACAGCATCCCGATAAGCAGTCAGCCACGTTTTATCGAAGCTGTGCATTCCGGTCATTAAACCAGCACTATCGGGGGTGATTTGCAAACCAAAAGCCGGATTCGCTGTTTTCTTACCGACACCTTCCCACCACAACATAGCAATATTGGTTTTATAGGGTGTTTTATCTTTGCTAAAACGAGTATCTCGATAAATCCGCATCAATGAGCCACTGCCATTCAAACGAGTATCATAATGAACATTAGGAAACTTCGCTTGCAAACGCTGTCCAAGTTCTTGCACGAGGGCGACAGCTGGCGTTTGAACAAAATCTATATAGCGTTGTTTGTTGTCGGTAAACCACTCTTTATCATTATTCTCGCGCAGTTCATTCAAAAATGCGAAACCTTCAGTGGGGATTCCAGTGAATTCAAAAATGCCTGACATGGGTAAATTTCCTCAACATAGCAACGAATTTACCTTGAATTGTACATTTGTTCTGATGCTATGTCAATAATTGACTAAATTATCTCATGGGATGAATGACAGCTTTCTTGTTATATGATATTGTTATTAGGTTGGATTGCACCCATTAGCCAATATTTATGTTCCCATAGAGGATATTAATGAGAATAGGCTTGGATTTTGGCACGACAAATTCGAGTGCTGCTTTATACCATAACCAGACTGTACAGTTCATGACATCTTCAATAACAGAAAGCAATGGTATCTTGCCGTCGTTATTGTATGTCACCCGTGAGCATGAGCATATTGTCGGGCGCAAGGCAGCAGAGCGTTATTTAGCCGATGATACAGGTCGTCGCGCTGTTTGGGAGACAAAAGAAGCCGGCGTGCTGGAATATTGGGTGACGCTGGCATCGGACCCAAACCCCGTCATGGTTCAGCATGAAATCTTCGTGCAAGAAGATATTATGGCGAAAGGGCGCTTACTGCAGTCTATCAAGACCGCGCTACGCAACCCCGGCTATGCTGGAACAGCGATTTTTGAGCGTCAATATCCGATACAAAAATTAATTACACTTCTGCTAGAACAACTCTACCAAGCAACAGAAATCACGATGGGCAAGCCGATTCAATCCGTCTTGATGGGGCGACCTGTCACCTTTACCGGACATCCTAAAGGCGATGAACGCAGCGAAGCTATTTTGTTGCAAGCGGCGCAAGCTGCCGGATTCGCGCAAGTAGATTTTATGGCTGAACCGATTGCCGCAGCCTACTCTTATCATAGGCAGTTGAATACAAGCAAGCTGGCTCTCATCTTTGATTTTGGTGGTGGTACACTAGATTTGACTGTTGCTCGTCTAGGCGGAGAAGAGAAACCACACGTCCTCAGCAGTCATGGTGTGCTAGTGGGTGGCGATAATTTTGACCGCCGCATTATGGAAAAATTCTTACTCGCGCACTTTGGCGAAAATGCCCTCTGCGAAGGACGCTCACTCTCATATCAGATTTTTGAGCAATTGCTGGATTGGCCCCGTCACCCAGAATTAACACGCGGCGATTTATACACAGATATCAAATATGCCGCCCATTTTTGCCACGATGAGTCAGAATTTCGGGCATTATTGTCGCTGATTGATAATAAGTATGGCTTCAAACTCTTCAAAGAAATTGAGCATACCAAGATGCAACTATCCGAAAAAGACAATCATCAATTCACGTTCAAAGGGACAGACATTAATATTCAGGCAATGCTGACACGCCGTCGTTTTGGGCGTAGCATCCGTGATTATTGTGCTGAAATAGACGAGGCAATAGGCGCTGTGCTGGAAAAAGCCGCCTTATCCGAAAAAGAGATTGATGTGGTCATTCGGACAGGTGGGTCATCACAAGTGCCAACAGTGGTTGATATCCTCACTAAGCGTTTCGGCGACAATAAAGTCGAATCCTATGATGCCTTCCTCAGTGTGGCATCTGGTCTAGCGATTGCCGCCGCATCAATGGATGAGAACGGCACCAGATAGTCTATTTTCCATCAATCTTTGCCAAATTGCCAAATGATGCGCTTGATTTTCTGCGTCAAATTGATGACACTGTGGATTAGCAATGTGCTGATTTATCCATCATTCATCAGGATGCTGTCTCACCGTGACCCCAGAAACCATACTTTTTTTCGATATTGATTTAACATTTGTAGGCGATTAGCGGCTCAAGCCCGGATAATCGAGGAACAATATTTCAAAAGCCATTCGCATATTGGCATTCGTTTTGAGCGTTTCCATCAACATGCTGCGCGTGGCTTGTAATGCTTTGAGGGCATCGTCTACTTGGATACGCTGTACTAATTGTTCGATTTCTTTGAGGCGGTCACTATTGCACGGTTTTACCGGATTACCTTGTGCTAGTAATAAGACATCGCGCCAGTAGGTTTGCCACATCTCCAACAGATAGCGTAAATCAGTTTTATCTTTACGCCCGATTTTCTCTAATTCATGTGCAATCTCAAAGCGCCGCACCCGATTACCCCGAATAACGTCCCTTAATTTATTGAGGATATCGTCGCGCTCTGCCATGACCGTTTCATCACGTAAGGCTGTTAGCGCCCAACCAATGCGTCCATTGCTGAGGCGGGCAAGCAGTGTCGCTCGTTCTTCATCTGCACCGTGCATTTCCAGATACTGTTGAACGGCGCTCTGTGATACGTGGCGTAAGGGAATCAATTGGCAGCGACTCGTAATCGTGGGCATAATATTTTCGCTAGATTCAGCTAATACTATCAATACCGCATGAGACGGCGGTTCTTCCAATGTTTTTAACAAGGCATCTTGTGCCCTATTTTGTGCCGCATCAAAATCATCAAAAATAGCAACCCGATAGCGCGAACTAAAGGGCTTAAGGGCGATTAAGCGCATGACATCACGGATGGCATCAATTTTGAGAGCGCCGGATTTCTCATCAGTTTGCGAAAATAGCATATCGGGGTGGTTGCCACTATCAATGAGTTTACAGGAGCGACATTGCATACAAGGACGCAACCTTTCATCGTCATGAGTGCAATTCAAAACCATCGCAAAGGTCAGGGCAAGCTGCATTTTCCCGACTTGGCGTGAACCCGTAATGAGATAAGCATGACGATTACGCTTGTTGGCAACACTGCGCTGCAAAAAATCAACCGCCCAATCATGCCCCCAAACAGGCCAGTTTTGTTTGTCATTCTGTGTCATTATCGCACCATTTTGCGCAATCGTTCATCGTGTCGATAGCATACATCTTTGAGGTTTTACATGCTAGGGATAGCTCATTAATGAAAATGTAGAGTCTGGAAAGTAATTGAAAAAAGATTAGCATATTTTGACCTCAAAAGGGTATTTCTAATTCTAAAGATTTTTAGGACTCTACATTTAATACTTGACCAATTTAATCTTGATGATTAGATTTGTGTTTTTCGGGCGCAAGGCATTGCGCCCCTACATAAAAACTTTTTTGGTCGTGTACTACAAAGTGTCAGCAACAGCAACGATAATTTGCATTTCTGGGCTTTAATGTGGCGTTCCCTGCACAATTTGACCCGCTTCAACATGCAAGACCTCTGCACGCTGCACAAAGGACTCCGTGAAAATATCAAGTTCGGTTGTCGTGACAATCGTTTGTATCGTCTCATCTAGGCGCTCTAGCAAGAAAGCCCGTCGCTTACTATCCAGCTCGGCAACCACTTCATCCAGCAGCAAGATAGGCGATTCGCCAAGATGGTCTCGCATCCAATCCAGTTCGGCAAATTTGAGTGCCATCACTGCGGTACGCGCCTGTCCACGACTGCCATATAAGCCACAATCTCGCGCATTAATCAGCAGCCGCAACTCGTCTCGATGGGGTCCAGATAAAGTCACGCCGCGTTCGATAGAGGCACGTTGCTCTGCTTTGAGTTGGTCAGCAAATTGTGGTTGAATGGCATCGGCAGTCAGTTCCCGATGCAAATCTAAGCCCAATACATCAAAAGAGAGTTGCCCATTGCCTTCGACAGTCGGTAAAAATGAGGGCTGATATTGCAGCGACAATGTTTCTTGATGAGCCGTCAGTGCATGATGATTAGCTTGTGCCTTATGTTCCAGTTCGCGTAAAAAAGTTTGCCGTTCAGCAATGATGATAGCTCCTGATTGGCTTAATTGTTCATCCCAATAGGCTAACTCCGCCGCAGAAGATTTTCTCTCTGCGATACGCCGCAAGAGGGCATTGCGTTGAGGTAGAATTTTCTCGTACTTGTCGAGTGATTCAGCATAAGCACGATTAACCTGTGTGAGTGTCGTATCCATAAAGCGCCGACGGTCACTCGGCGAGCCTTCAATCAGGGCGAGGTCACGCGGTAAAAATAGCACAACCGTTAATAAGCCCACCACATCCATCACCCGTTTGTCATTGCCATTCAGCCGAATATGCTTTTTGTAGCGATTCACCCCACTGGTATTATCCAGCATGAGGGTCATTTCTAGGCGTTGTAAGGGACTTTGACGATTGCTGATTTCAGCGACCATGCGCGTAAACGGCAAAACTTCGCCCTCTGTACGCCAATGAATCAACTGACGGTCACTGCTGGTATACGGTGATTTACTGGTTGCCAGATAATAAATCGCTTCTAAGAGGCTGGTTTTACCCTGTGCATTATCGCCATGTAGCACAATCGGCTTTTTGGGCAACGATAACTCTAAACGGGCATAGTTCCGAAAATTAGTGAGGGACAGGTGTTCAATGTGCATATGGCTTCGGTCAAATCCACGATATCATTCGTCAAATTAGAACATTTGGGCAATTTTATTTTACCATAAAAATAGGCGGATGGGCAGTTATGATGTTGCACGCGATGGCAAGGGTAAATCAATATGGACTGTCGCCCCGATACCCACTTCATGCGAGAAATGCAGTGTACCCCGTTGGCTGATGATACGCTCACGGTACATATAGCGTCCCTGCTTATCGAATAAGATATATTGCACATTGTCGTTGAGTTGGATGCCCGTACAAAAGAAATTTAGCATGACCGCTTGGCTATCTTCGCGCAAAGTACCAGAAATCTGAATGTTGCCATATTCAATCAACTCTGTTGCCATCGTCAGGACAATATGTTGGGCAATAGCGGCGATATGATAAGGGTTACACAAAACAGGTGGGAGTCCTTGTGGGAAGTTAGCACTGATTTTGACTGCTTTATCTCGTAACCAATAACGATAAACCGGAATATTCTGCCAGATGTGCATATTCAAATCAAAAATGATTGGCGAGGCATTGTGTTGTTTTTGCTGTTCATGAAATGCGTCTTGAGTGACCTTTTCGGTTAACTGTGCAAGGGCGATTCCTCTTTCATAAACTGTCATGACTTGTTCATGCTGCCATGAATTCAGCACAGCCCCACCAAAAGAGTCTGGTTCTTCCATCAGCATTTTTGCATAACCAAAGATGACCGTTTGTGGCTGTGTGAAACTATCGCCTAGCATGGGAATAATGGCATGAAGGGCATAGTCTGTCGGCGGAATGTCTCGCGCAATGGTATGGAGTTCTTGTGCGGTTTGATGAATATGTTGTAGAAACGTCTGTTGCTGTGGATTCAGGCTATTCTTTGATAAGACAGCCGCCGTTCGTGTAACGATTTCTGCCAGCAATGCAGACGGTTTTTGCATTACGAATCACCCCTATATTCCTGACGCAGCACACTAAAAATCAGTACATCATAAAATTTACCGCCTTTGAGCAAGCGTTGACGCAAAACGCCTTCTTGCTGGAAACCGAGTTTTTTCATGACATGGATAGAGGCTTGATTGCCCATCACTATCTCAGCTTCAATACGATTGAGTTTCATCTGATTCCAGCCAAAATCAATAATCTCGCGCATTGCCTCTTGACCATAACCATTGCCCCAAAACTTATGGGCAATATCACAACCGATTTGGGCATAATGCGCCTCACGATTCCAAAGATGCAAACCTGTTGACCCGACAAATGTGCCATCTTGTAGCGTGATTCCCCAGCGTAAACCATCTTTTGCCGCAAAAAAGCCGCCCATCCATTTGAGCCATTCATTCGCTTGTGCGATAGTTTTGATGGGTTGCATTGCAATAAATTTCACGACTTCTGGATTGCCAAAGTGCATCAAAAGCGCCGTGACATCTTCTGGGGTGATTTCACGCAGCATTAAGCGTTCGGTTGCCAATGACGGAAAGCTCGAAAAGTCGAAGACACGCTGATTCATCAGAACCTCGTTTTCGTTCAGGAATATTTGCTCAACCATGCTGTAATACTCTTCCAAGAACTCTATTTGAGGGTGCGGACTGCAAACGCAATGCTGATTTAACAGCTAATGGCACAATTATAACGCTATATCATGCTCTGTAGGGCAAGATTGTACAAAATATACAGCGTAAGGGCAAATCTGTTAACGGCTGTTGAGTGGGCAGGTATCCGTTTGCGTTTGCATGAAGTCAGCAATGACCTGTGCCGCGAGATTATGTCCCTCTTGATTCCAGTGTCCATCATAGCGATAGTATAGCAATTGTTCTTGTGCTGCGGCTAGTGCAAAGGGTTCTAGTAAGTCTATAAAATACCAACCATGCTCTTCAGCTAAATCACGCATGGCATCGCGTTGTTCTCCTAAGCGTGTTATATAGGCATCGACTTCCTCAGTAGGCAGTGTTGCGCCTTCTAGTACCACGCGATTATTGCTATCAATCACCGTTTGGTGAAAAGCGACATTAAATAAGTTACGCGATGATTCGTAAATATAGGGATAGTAAATTTGCTCTTTTGACGGAATAAAAATGACAGCGCGACAGGTTTCGTCATTCGTTTGTGCCGCAATAGTATCAAGGGATGTGCCAATTGTATTGAATGTCTGTGTATTGAGAAAACCGCCGTCGGGGGCAACCTGCCACCAGAGCAGTTCTTCGTAAAACGCGATTTCGTAATAACTGCCACCAATAATCACTGGGACAGGGTAAATGGCATCGTCTGTCGGTTCAATGGCGATGAGTTCAGCATTCGCACTTGCCTGACGGAGTAACCATTCCATACGAGCTAAAGGCGAACGTTCAATTGCTTCGGTGCGGTTGGCATTGGTTAAATCATTGCCGGAAAAATGGGCATACAAGACCCACGAACGCTCATCATCACTCAGATATTGTTCGGCAACTTCCGCCATTTCAATGGGTCCATAGCCACGATAGCCAAAATTTTGTACAGGGATATTGAGCAAGTCTGCCAGCACATCTGACCACGGCATTGCCACAGTTGCGCCCTCTGTGAAAGAATCGCCGAAAGCTGCTATGGGATAGTTATCTGCTACTTGTGCTGGCACACGAAAACCGTTTTCGTCCCATTGCAATGTCCATTGTCCAAGCAAGGTATCTTCTTCTGGTGGCTGCACTCGCCCGTGTTGCAAAACAAACATATCACCGTCACTCTCGCGGAAAGTCACTTCCAACGTTGTTCCGGCTTCTGCCCGCGATGAGGCATCCGGCACAAGTCTCGGAAAGAGAAGCAGTGCAACAATAACAAGCACAACAGAGAAGGCGAATCCGCTAATGATAAGGGCGATTTTTTGCCAGATTGAGGTTTTGTCGTGCATAGTTTATCCCTGCAATGCGTTCAAACGAAAGCACATTATAGGAGCGACAGAAAACAAGCGTCAATAGATTTCTTCCGACGGCAAGCTATTTTCCCCAGATATAGGGCGGTGGGTCATCATCTGAATCATCATGAGGGCTAATGGTGGGGGTATTTTCATCGGTATCAAGTGTGTCAAAAAGTGACTTTTGCACAGCCGCTTCAATATCATAGTCGTCTAAGATGCGCTGTAGCAGTGGAGTCATGATTCCAGTACGAGCATAAATTTCTTGTGCGAAACGTGCCGGATGTTTTGTTGCTTTGATGCGATTGCAATTCGGGCAAGCCACCGCGAGATTATCTTCTTCGTTGTCGCCGTCACTACTTAAGCTGACAATATGGTCTACCTCAAAGGGTTTCTTGACAATCGAAACCGTACACCATTCGCATTTTCCGCCACTGTCATAGATACGATGACGCAGACTAAAAACTGTCACGCGCCCTTTCTTTTTCAAGGCTTTAGCACGGCTGTTAATCGACTGCACATACGTTTTGAGGTCATCATCATCCAGAAAATCATCGTAAATCATGTGTTTTCTCTAGTCTTAACCTGAGTTTTGGATAAGGGTACAAATACGGAAAATGAACCGCCAAAGCGCCAAGATTTCTATTCAAAATCTTGCTCTGTGCCTCTGATTCTCTGTGTTAGGTTTTTTGGGCGCGATACATCACGCCCCTACGAAATTTCGTTAGGTTGAAAATGGGCGTATAGCCATACGCCCCTACAGAATTATTGCACTTATAGTATTTTCTTCTGAATTTGTGGCTTTTCTGGCGGACGCAATTCAGTTTTGCGCTGTTCGGAATCTTGGAGAATATCTCGTGCGCTCTGAACCACACTCGCGCCACGACCACCGAGCATCTCAGCGATTTCTTTCACGCGCAAATTTTCATCATCTAGCAGCCGCACATAGGATTGCGTGCGCTGCGATTTGACCTCTTTGCTAACGTGGAAATGTCTATCACCATAAGCAGCTAATTGTGGCAGATGAGTCACACACAACACTTGATGCCCATAAGTCAGTGACCACAGTTTTTCCCCGACGACAGCGCCAATCCGTCCGCCGATGCCTTGGTCAACTTCATCAAAAATCAGAGTCGGTGTGTAATCAGCCTGAGTCAGCACCCGTTTTAGCGCCAACATAATCCGCGATGCTTCACCACCGGAAGCAACTTTTGCTAAGGGGCGTAAGGGTTCACCGACATTAGCACTCATCATAAATTCGACATTTTCCATACCGGACGCATCGAATTTATAGCGTTTGCCATCTCTGCCATATGCGCCGTTAGGGTCTTCTGTGCGTTCCCTAATGACCTCAAAGCGCGTCTGTTCCATGCGTAAATCAGACAATTCACGCATGACCTTTTTCGAGAGCGCACGTCCGGCAACTTCACGTATTTTGGCAATTCGTTCGCATAAATCTCCGATGTGGCGCAGTGTTTTTTCTTCTTCTTTTACCAGTTCTTGCAGACGTTCTTCACTGTGTTCAATGCCTTCTAATTCATCGCGTGCCTTATCCGCATATGCCAGCAAATCAGCAATCGTTTCGCAACTATAACGGCGCTTGAGTTTCTTGATTAAATCCATGCGCTCTTCAACTTCGGTAAGGCGCTGAGGGTCATGTTCGATTTCATCAAAGTAGCCACTGAGATTAATCCCTAATTCTTGGGCATTCGTGCCGATGTCTTGGGCGAGGTCATAATCATCTTTAAGCGAAGGGTCGAGTTTGACCAATTTTTCTAGCAATTGAATCACTTGCATCAGGGCATCTACCGCCGGAATAGTATCGTCGCTGCCCTCATCGCCGGATAGCAATCCCACTGATTCGCCTGCCAGTTCTGCTAATTTTTCGCTGTTGGAAAGTCGCCCCAATTCAATCATGAGCGACTCCTCTTCCTCAGCATCCAATTTTACGGCATCAATATCTTCGACTTCGTAGCGCAATCTATCCGCACGCCGTTCGAGCGCCGCTTTATCCTCTTGCAATTTTCGCATTTCACGCCGAATCTCATGCAAGGTATCGACGACTTTTGCTAATGCAGAGCGCACTTCTAGCAAATCGGCATAGCGGTCTAATAAGTCCATGTGAGTGCGCGGCTTAAACAGCGATAGATGGGCGCTTTGGCCATGAATATCGACCAATGCTTCACCGATTTCGCGCAAGACTTCGGCACTGCATGTCACACCATTGAGACGGCTGCTAGAGCGTCCATTCGCCCGTAATTCGCGTGAAAGGGTCAAAAAGCGTGCTTCGGATTCATCGTGAATTAATTCAGCTTCTATTAGAATCGGCACAATTTGAATCTGCGCTTGTTCGCTGAGGGCAAAGACTCCTTCGACAACTGCCTTGTCAGTTCCCGAACGCACATAACTATTATCGGTACGACTGCCCAAAAGCAGCTCTACTGCATCGACAAGAATCGACTTACCCGCCCCTGTTTCACCCGTAATGACATTAAATCCCTTGGCGAATTCTAGTGTTAGGTTGTCGATAATGGCAAAGTTTTGTATCCGTAGTTCTTCAAGCATAGTTTTGTCCTAAATACGGCGCATGAAGACACCCCATGATGCCATGACCATACCAATCGTACAAGCTAATGTGCTGATGTTAAAGGCGATGCTAAGACTAATATAGAAAATACCTGTCCGAAAGAAAAACCAGACTGTGGGCGTGAGCAATGCCCCGATGACGATTCCGCCGATACCAAAATAAGGCGTTTGGCGCGTCACTTTTTTGCCTGATAAACGCCGTGCCTGAATTGCCAATCCACCGCCAATCGCCAAACCGATGAGAAAGGCAAAGTAGAAGAAGCCAATTAATAGCGAAAGAGCATTAGCAACAATACTACCTACGAGCATCGCGCCAAAAAGAATACCATCACTACCAATATTTCCCGTGTAAAAGCGGTCATCACTGGCTTTGACAACCTCGCGTGCAATGTAGCCGACCTCGGTTTTTACGGCACAGGCGCTACACATCAAGCGATTCGTGCGAATATCGCGCAAATAAAAATCAGCATAGAGCAATTCCGGATTGCGCTTGCAATCTTTCAATGGGCATTCTGTCCAGCGTTCTTGTGCGCCTGCTACACGGTCAGGGTCAATCGGGTCTTCGGGCGGCGCGGGCATTGGTTTTTCGTTTTGCGGTTTTTCATCAATGATATCACTCATAACTTACCCTCTATTGCCTTTAACGATTTCAAGTGTTCTGGCGCAATACGATTGACACGCGGCTCTAGCCTATCCAACAATGACCGATAAAAATAATTACGTTCACGCATTCGGATAAAGCGACTACTATAATCGCTGGCTGTCACATAGATAATGTCATTTTCGCGCAAGGGTGCTAGATGACTGCCATCTACCGACACAAGCACCTCATGTCGATTATCGTTACTAGCACGCACTGCCACCTGTGACCCCTCCGATAGCACAATCGGTCTATCCATGCTGAGGTGGGGCGACGTTGGTATGAGTAGTATATTCGATAAATCAGGCGGCAGGATTGGTCCCCCAGCAGCAAGGGCATAAGCAGTTGACCCAGTGGGAGTCGAGACAATCAGCGCATCGCAGCTATACGTCGTCGCCCAATCGCCATCAATATAAGTATCTAACTGCACCATAAAGCCCGCACCGTTGCCACTAATCAAGACTTCATTAAGAGCGATACCTTCAACAAGCGGCTGGCGTTGATAATTAATGACAGCTTTGAGCATCATGCGGCGCTCAATCCAATAATTGCCAGCCAGCAAGCGTTCAAGACACGCCTCCCAATCTTGTGGACTGGCAATTTCGGTCAAAAAACCGAGTCGTCCCATATTCAATCCCAGCACAGGCACATTATAGGGCGCACAAACTCGCGCTGCCCGTAACATTGCGCCATCACCCCCGATTGCGACTACAATATCACTGCCTTGTACATCGTCGGCAACATCATCTGCTTGCCACTGATTGCGATGCCACGTTGCGATACCTTGCGCTTCTAATGATGCCGCAATCCGATTACCCACGGGTTCAGTATAGGGGCGTAAGGGATGGTCTAAAATGCCGATGCGCTTAAAGTTGGTCACGCCGAAACAATCCTTCTACGAAATGATTATCCAGCATAAGTTTACTACAGCCTGCGCGACATACCACTGTTTTAACGATTATCTACAGTTTGATTCGGTTACTTGATATAAATTTTAGCACAGACGTTCGTTTGTGGGAAGTGGATAGGGTATGAAAATTTGCGTACAACAAAAAAGCGCGACACTAAGGAATTTTTGACCATGAGTCTCTATGTTCTGTGTATTGACGGTCTTTCTGCTTGTTTAACAAAGTATCTCTATTTCTACTAAAGTAAGGTCTGGAAAGAAATCACAAAAAGCCCCTTTCGGGGTTTCACCGCGCCTCACACAAAATTGCAATGTAAGACGAGTGTTAGGGCGTTATCGCAAATAGTTCGTTAAACAAGATGAACCGCAAAGGCGCGAAAAACGCAAAGAAACCTATTCAAAATTATGCTCTGCGTCTCTGATTCTCTGTGCCTCTGCGTTAAGCATTTTGTAAAAATTTACCGAAGGTTACTTTAATACTTGACCAATTTAAGTCTTGATGATTAGGTTTGTGTTTTTCAGGCGCAATGCCTTGTGCCCCTACATAAAAACTTTTTTGATCGTGTACTACCGAAATGGTCAACTAGCACCTACCATCATCTGGAAGAAACTAACAATGCGCTCAAGCGATAGTGATAATGCCTGCACAGCATCCAGATTGCTATCAAACAGCGCGAAGCCGTATACACCCATCAGAGTAGCAACAAGTATCAGCATGATAGCTCCCAAAACGAAGGAGATAATCGACTGTATCATCGCTGAAATAACGACCTTCACTAACCACAGAAGCGCCCCGAAAAACTTACGAAAAGGATATGTGATGATATTGAATAGCGTTCTTGCGTGATTATTGGCACGATTTGTTTGCTGCACAACGACAATGCGCTCGGCTTGTTGCTGTTGTGGTAGCGGCGAATTATAACGCGGCGGCGGCGCTGTTGGTAACGGTTGCTGCCGTGGGTATGGCGGTGCTGGTTGCTGTTGCGGATACGAAGGCGGCGGCGGTTGTTGTTGCGGATACGAAGGCGGCGGTTGCTGTTGCGGATACGAAGGCGGCGGTTGCTGTTGCGGATACGAAGGCGGCGGTTGCTGCTGTGATTTGCGTTGAGGCGGTGTGCGACGTGGTTTTTGCGGTTTTTGACTCATGATAATTGAAACCCTCTCACATGATATAACCCCCATTGTAAGCCAAACAACATCTTTTCAAAATAGGACGATGGGTAGTACTCGACCAATTTAATCTTTGAAAATTAGTAACTGCTCAGGGGTATTGTAACGGAAATTGAGAAAAGATGGTACAATCTGAAACATGAATGAGATACGCGAGCAATTGAGACAACTGAATAAAGAACAACTGATTGACATCATCTTGGAGATGCGTGGGCAGATTG
>JAUZRW010000209.1 GCA_030950085.1 Anaerolineae bacterium | reverse complement strand
TTTTCCAGTAGCAAATAGTCGTCAATAAGCCTTTCTTTATTCAGTTGTTCCAGTTCTTCTCGTTTTGTCAGCATGACTTTAGTATACTTCTTTTATTCACTTTCGCTCTCCACAATCTCATGGATAGCTGAATAGATACTAAACAAAATTCACGTTAAACAAGAAAGTTGATTTCATGCTGAAAATTGTTATCGCTGGGATTGCGACTGAAAGTTGTACTTTCTCAACCTTGCCAACGAGACTCGCAGATTTCAATATTGTTCATGGTGACGATACGCTTTTCTGGGAACGTTATCCCTTTTTGAGCGATTATGCCGATGTTGAATTTGTTGGTACGGTAGTTGCTAAAGCTATGCCGGGTGGGTCGGTTGAAGCCGCAGCCTATGATGTGATTAAGCAAGATATGTTGAAATTGCTCCGCGAAAAAGGTGCTTTTGATGGCGTTTACCTCGATATGCACGGCGCGATGAATGTACAAGGGCGCGATGATGCCGAAGGGGATTGGTATACAGCCATTCGTGAGGTTGTGGGCGATGATTGTTTGATTTCTGCGAGTTATGATTTACATGGCAATGTGTCTGAGCGTATTATGCAAACACTAGATTTGATGACAGGGTATCGCACTGCGCCGCATGTCGATGTGATTGAAACTCGGCTGCGTGCAGTTGCTTTGTTGATACGCTGTTTACGGGAAGATATTCGTCCCAAAAAAGCCTTTGTCAAAATTCCAGTTGCGCTTCCGGGCGAGAAAACCAGTACAGAGTGGGAACCCGGTTCTGAAATCTATGCTCAAATTCTCGCTAAGATTGATGGTGAACAAGTCATGGATGCCACGATTCAAATCGGCTATGTATGGGCAGACGAACCTCGTATGACAGCTTGTGCAATTGCGATTGGCTTAGATGATGATGCTATCCAAGAAGCAGCGATAGATCTTGCCGAAACTTACTGGAGTCGTCGCGCAGATTTTGAATTTGGTGTACCTGCAATGTCTGTCACAGATTGCATCCGACAGGCAATGAAAGATAGTGTTTCGCCTGTGCTGATTAGTGATTCTGGCGATAATCCAACGGCTGGGGGAGTCGGTGATGTCACGGTATTTTTACAAGAGTCTCTCGAATTAAAACCTGATAATATGGTCTATGCCAGTATCCCAGATGCTATTGCTGTAGAAATGTGTATTGACGCAGGTTTAGGCGCAAGTGTCACACTAGAAATTGGTGGTAAATTGGACAAAAAGCATAGTCAGCCCTTAAGTGTATCAGGAATAGTGCAATTTATTCTGGATAAGCCCCATAATCGGCAAGTAGTGATGAAGTCCGACGGTATTCTCATCATCATCACAGAGCAGCGCACCCCATTTCATCATCGGCAGCAATTTGTTGATTTGAATATTATTCCAGAAGAACAGCATATCATCGTGGTTAAGATTGGCTATCTCGTGCCGGAACTGAAAGCGATGGCGAAAAAAGCCTATCTTGCTTTATCGGCAGGTGCAGTCAATCAAGATATTGTCCGTCTGCCATATCAGCGTATCCATAGACCTTGCTACCCATTCGATAGTGATATGATATGGACACCCCAAGTTCAGGTTTTCTAAGGCGTAAACAGGTTCTTAGACATTTTTAGCTGATGGGTAACTGGAAATAGTCGATTCTAGCTCCCTAATGAACACCTGCCATCATCGCGCCTAATGCTTGAATATTCACATCTTTGCGTTCGACGATTCCGACAATTCGCCCTTCAAACATGACAATAATACGGTCAGACAAGGCACGAATTTCATCTAAATCCTCAGAAATGAGCAAGATAGCTGTGCCAGTCTCCCGCTCTGCTAAAATGCGTTGATGAATATACTCAGATGCGCCAATATCGACACCACGAGTCGGCTGGGCAGCGATGAGAACTTGTGGATTGCGTGCGAGTTCTCTGGCTAACACTAATTTTTGGATATTGCCACCAGAGAGACTCTTAATCGGTGTTTCAGTGCTAGGTGTCTTGATTTCGTAGTCTTTAATTGCCTGACGGCAAGCATCTTGAATGACGTTAAAGTTCAACATCAGACCGTTGTTTGCAAAGGGTTCGCGCCAATGGTCTTGTAATATCAGGTTTTCGGCAACTGTAAATTCTTTAATCACGCCATCAACCATGCGCTCTTCGGGAATATAAGACACGCCGAGACTATTCATTTTCTCAGGCGATTTTCCGCTAATATTTTGCCCATTGACGGTAATCGTTCCAGCTTCAATCGGGCGCAATCCGGCGATAACTTGTGCGAGTTCTTGCTGTCCATTGCCTGATACACCAGCAACTCCAACAATTTCACCCCCATAAACAGACAATGACACATCATTGAGACCGAGATTGCCACGATTACTCCGCGCACTCACCTGATTCAGTTCTAAGCGCACAGAGCCTCTTTCAAGTGGAGGAATGTCATATTGCAGCACTACCGGACGACCCACCATCATTTCCGCAAGATTCTGTTTTGTCGCCTCTTCGACATCAATCATCCCCACTTGTGCGCCGTCTCGCAGCACAGTAATGCGATTGCTGATGGCTAAGACCTCATGCAATTTGTGAGAAATAAAAATTAGCGCATGACCATCTTGCCGCATTTGGTTCAAAATTCGGAACAAATCATCAACCTCCTGCGGTGTTAAAACGGCAGTTGGCTCGTCCAGAATCAACAAATCTGCCCCTTTATAAATAGCCCGTAATATCTCAACCCGTTGTTGCTCCCCGACAGCGAGTTGCCAGATGGGAATATCGGGGTCAATTTTTAAGTTATAACGGTCAGATAAGGCTGATAACCCTTTCGAGATTTCTTTGAGGTCAAGCATTGAGCCGAAGGATGTTTTTAAGCCTAAAGCTACATTTTCGGCAACAGTTAACGATGGCACAAACATAAAATGTTGGTGAATCATGCCGATACCGCTTTGGATTGCTTCTTGTGGAGAGCGAATACTGGCAACTTTGCCATTAATGCGAATTTCGCCTTCATCGGGTTGATATAACCCATACAGCATTTTCATCAATGTGCTTTTACCTGCGCCATTTTCGCCAAGTAAGGTATGAACTTCACCGGATTTCACTGTGAAATCAATCTGGTCACAAGCTAAAACACCGGGAAAGCGTTTCACAATGCCACGCATTTCGAGCAATTCAATACGCCGCTTATTCGTTAAAACTGTTTCTGCCATGATTTTTGCCTAAACTTACAGAGGCGAGGGGGTTAACTATCGCCTCTGTACTCAATATGAATTGTGCAATTGTATATTATTTTCGGGCGCACACACGGGTGCGCCCCTACTCAAGAGAGTAACATTGGCAAATTAGTTGCCTAAGCCACAACCACTACTAGGGCAAACTGCTTGACCAAACTCCATGACTAAACCGCCGTTATCGAGATTGATTTCGTATGCCTGTCCGCCGAGTGTGCCACTCTGAATTTGTTCAATCATATCGAGCAAGACAACTTCCCAACGATAAACTTGGAATATAACACCACTCGCTTCGGAAATATCGCCTTGACTCGCTTGTGTGCCGAACCATAGCACGCCGTTTTCTTTTGCGAGGGCAATCGGGCCCACAACCATTTGTGCTGTTCCTGTCAGAATGTCAGCGCCATTAGCGATATGGGTTTCTGCGGCTTCTGTTGCCAATGGAACATCGCTAAAGGACTGAATATAGGTCACATTAACAGTCGCATCAGGATTGGTTTCTGCGACTCCTGCGACAAAACCGTCCACATAGAGTTTCGCATCGCCGACTTCAATCGGACCCACAACACCAATGATACCTGTTTCGGTGAGTAGACCTGCCATCGCGCCATTGATGAAACCACCTTCATCCGATGCTGCGGTATAAGCAAAAACATTATCGAGACCAAAGGTGTCTTCATCTGTTCCCCATGCAAAAGATACGTCGGGGAATTCTGGTGCGAGTTCTTGCAAAATAGAACCAAATTGTGAACCATGTGCAATCACAAGGTCATAATCGCCCGAAGCCGCCCATTCACGCAAGGCAACGGCGGCATCATCAATAATGAATGTACCGTCTTGGAAATCGAATTGGAAATTATCTTCGCCTAACTCAGTTTGAATAGCCAGCAACGCATCGTACATACTCTGGCTAAATGCCAAATCGTTGGTGGCGCTAGGTGCGACGGCTGCCACACGGAAAACATCGTCTTGTGCGGATAGCGGTAGTACACTGAGCAAAACGAGACTCAATACGAGGACGGACAATTGAACCAATTTCTTGTAACTTTTCAACATACTTACTCCTTAAATAGCATAAAATAAATATAACGTCACCCTTAACCACGTTCAAAGGGTTTTGTTAGCGCATCGGGTTTTTCGCGGCTCTTGGATGCAAAAACTAAAGCCAAAAGCGTGATAATGTAGGGTGCCATGGCTGAAAACTCTGAGGGTATATTGACACCAACTACACTAATTTGCAATTGTAAGGCATTAACAAAGCTAAAGAGTAGTGCGCCAAGCATGACACCTCTTGGTTTCCAACCGCCAAAGTATACTAAGGCAACAGCGATAAAACCTTGTCCGGCGGTCAGGTTTTGCTGGAAGACATTAATTTGGGCAATAGATAATGATGCCCCAGCGAGTCCAGCGAGAATACCGCCAATAATCAGGGTCGTGTAACGCACTTTTGTAACACTTACCCCCATCGCATCTGCCGCTTCTGGGTTTTGCCCAACTGCCCGTACCATCAAACCAAAATTTGTTTTGTTGAGAACTAAAGTCATGATTGGCACAAGGGCAAAGGCAACATAGACTAAGATATTGTGATTGAAAAATATATGCCCAATCACAGGGATATCTGACAAAATTGGAATATAAACATCTGGGATACCGCTTACTGTGGTTGGTGTTCCAATCCATTGCTGGAACAATAATTCGCTCATCCCAAGACCAAACAGAAAGATACCAATCCCACTAATGCCTTGTTCTGCCTTGAGCGTGACACTGATGAACGCCATTGCCAAGCCCATCAGCCCCCCAACAATAATAGCAGCGATTAAGCCCAAAATAAGGCTTCCAGTGATAAAGACGGCGTAAAAGGCAAAAAACGCACCCATCAACATCATGCCATCTAAGCCAAGATTGAGGACTCCACTACGTTGCCCTAATGTTTCGCCGAGGGCGGCAAATAAATAAGGGGTTGCGAGGCGAATCATAGACGCAAATACACTTGCTGTAATAATATTACCTATCAATTTTCGCCTTCCTTCAATTTTTCAGTGTGATTATCATCCATTTGACCAATTGCCTCACCAACCCGTCGCCGCGTCCGTCGCAAGATAAAAATTTGGCTACTGACGACAAATACGACAATCAGACCATTAATCGCTGTAATCATAGAAGCTGGAACGCCAACTTCACGCTGCATTTTTTGTGCGCCCACTAATAATGCGCCAAAGAATGTCGAAGCCGGAATTGCGCCGAGTGGGTTTAATCCACCAAACAACGCCGCAACAATGCCATTGAAACCTGCATTTGCTGTAAAACCTGCCGGAGAACCGTCGGTCTGTAAGCGATAATTGAGACCTAAGACTTGTACTGCACCAGCTAAACCAGCCATCCCACCCGCAAGAAACATCGAGAGAACTATCTGCCGTTCAACATTAATACCTGCATAGCGCGATGCCCTTTGATTGAGGCCAACAGCGCGGATACGATAACCAATTGTAGTGCGCCAAAGCAAAACATAAATGATAATCGCTATAATAATGGCAATAATGAGACCGTAATGAAGCCGCGTTCGACTGAAAAAGTCAAAGATGGCTAAACGCGGTAACTGTGCAACTTCGGAAATTCGGGCTGTTTTGGGGATATTATTAAAACCACCTGATTCGGGGTCAAGCAAGGGCCCATTCAGTAGAAAGTTCATCAACTGAACAGCAATTTGATTGAGCATAATCGTGCTGAGGATTTCATTGACATCAAAATAGGCTTTCAAAAAACCCGCAATCCCACCATAAATGCCGCCTGCGATAAAACCTGCAAAGAGGGCAAGGGGAATAACAAGCCAATTGAGACTTTCACCAATCATCAAGGTGACTGTGATTGCCCCTAAAGCACCGGCAATCATTTGACCTTCGCCGCCAATATTGATAACCCCACCGCGAAAGGCAATTGTGATTCCAATGGCAACAAATAGAATCGGAGTCGCCTTAACCAATGTTTCTGCGGTGGCATTTTGTGAACCGAATGCCCCTTCAAACATGGCGGAAAAGGCTGTAATCGGGTTTGCATCTAGGGCAATCAATAAGAAGGATGCCACAATAAAAGCAGCGAATAGTGCAATCAGTATCGGGATTAAATCTAAGAGACGCTCAACATTTATTCCACGAAAAATATTTGGTCTTTTACGAATAGACATTTGCCGCTTCCAAGAAGAAATTCAATAATAAGCCCCTTTCGGGGTTTCACCGCGCCTCACACAAAATTGCAAAGTGAGACCAATGTTAAGGTGCTATCGCAGATAGTTTGTTAAACAGGCTACACAGAATATAACACATTTGTTTGATTCCGCTATAAATGAGTCAATTTGCTGATAAGCCCTCAAAATATAACATAATCGCATCGGTATAGGTGCTTGCTGTCTCGATAGGTGATATTCCTCTGCATTTTTCAGGACGAATATCCTGTTCGGTGTTAATAGATTTGAATAATAGGTTTTGCAGAAATAAACATTAAGGAATACTGGTCAACTGACTAGGTTACACAAACTATTATCAACTATAATGTGATATAGAAGGTATATCAAGATTCTGAAACGATTATTGATTGAGACTTGCTTATGCCACCATTTAATAAAGAAACAACGCAAACATCGAAAATATCATTCTGTGCGTTGGGCATATTTAGGAGACAGGGTGTTTTATGAAACAGCTTCACAATACTATATCGTTGCGCTTTTATGCGCTGACTATCGTTATGTTCATTATAAGTGCCTGTACCAGCACGCCGGCTGAACCAACCGATGCTCCTTTTGTTTGTGATGATACCCTTGGTTGTGTGACAATTGCACCTGATGAGGCGATTCAATTAGGGTCATTACAAGTATTATCCGGCAATCCTGCCCCACTAGGTATGACACAAGACCAGACAATACAACTTGCTATATCTGAGCGCACAATATTCGGTCATTCAATTGAAGTTATGAGTGTCGATACCTTATGTTCCTCAGAAGGTGGGGGGAATGCTGCACTACGTCTCGTCGCTAATCCACAACTTGTTGGTGTCCTCGGTACAACATGTTCTGGTGCTGCTGTGGGTGCATTGCCGACCATTTCTGATGCTGGATTGGTGATGATTTCCGGCTTGAATACAGCGCCATCCTTGACATCTACGCTGGGTGAAGAGGGCAGCGATCATAAACCGGGCTACTTCCGCGTCATTCCGACTGGTGTTGCCTTTGCCTCTATTGCGGCTGATTATATCTTCAATGAGTTGGGCATCACAAAAGCTGCCAGTATCAATGATGGCGACGCATTTTCGGCGGGAATCGCGCAGGTATTCCGCACGCAGTTCACGAATTTAGGTGGCGAAATTGTCGGCGATTTGGCGATTAGCAAGGGTGATGAAAATATGGGTCCCCTGCTTGAAGCATTAGTCCTGTCAGAAGCCGAATCTGTCTTTATCCCGATTTTCCAACCGGAAGCTGATTTTATCATCAATCAAGGTGCTGAAATCGAGGAGTTGGAGGACGTGCAATTTATCGCCATGGAATCGCTATTTGTGCAATCCTTCATAGATGCTGTTGGTAGCAATGGCAATGGCATGTATTTCCTCACAGCGACGGTTGCAGACACGCCGGAAATTGTTGAATTACGTGAAAATTACGAGGCAATGTTCGGCGATGCGCCACAGCATAGTGCCTATGTTTATGCCTATGATGCTGCCAATATGCTACTTGATGCCATTGAAGCAGTCGCTATCCAAAACGATGATGGCACGCTTCATATTGGTCGCCAAGCATTGCGTGATGCTGTTGCCGGTACTACGAATTATGAAGGCATAACGGGAATGCTGAATTGTGATGAATTTGGCGATTGCTCTGGTGCTACACTACTTGTTGTTCAGATGGAGGATGCGACATTAGGTCGTGAAGCTGTCTTAGATAACGTCATCAAATCGTACACACTTGGACAATAAACGAGCAAGGTATTTTGTATGAACATTTTCGCCAATACTTGGAATCGCTTAGGTATTAACGTCAAACTTGTTTCGGTATTTGTCGTGTTGATGCTACTTATCATCACGGTGACTATCATCGGCGCGTTTACCAACCGCTTGACTAATCGTGAAGTGAATAACACCTTACAAAGCACAGAAATCAAAAGCTTGGTTGCAGAAATTAATCAGGGCTTGCAAGATGCACTCGCATCGGAAGCCAACTTCTTCTCGCAATATGCCACGCTGGGTATCTCAGATGCTCGTGAACGCTACGCTTTTCCAACCGTTGCAACAATTTCTGATGTGATACTCAAGAGCCAAGAATTGCGTACACTGGTTGAAAATGCTACGAATATCAGCACAGGTATTAATGAAGGAGAGGTCAATATTGACCTCTTCCTTTCAGCAGCCGAGCGTAATGCGGATATCTTTCTTGATGCCGTGGATACAATAACATTATTGTCCGCCCCTGAAACAGGACTTGAAAGTCAGTTGCTCACGACTGCTGATACAATACATAATGCTATTGAGGAATTAGAAGATGAAGTTGCGCTTGAACTCTTCTACGAAATGCACCTTGCTGACCGCACGTATATGTTGTTACGCCAGCGCCCAGATATGCAATCAGCATTCAATCGCATGGCACAATTACGCCAACGCCTTGATACTTTAGCCGATATTGATACAACAACTAAAGCAGACATCAATGGTTTGTTAGGCGAGTATACGCGCCTTGGCAATGAAATTATTGCTGCTGATGTCATATTGCAGAGCCATTTCAACGATTTTGAACTGCAAGTCGGCATTATTGACCCCATTTCAGAGCAACTGGTTAACCTTGCCAACCAAGAGGTTGTTCGCGCACGCCAAGAAATTGCAGAAACATCCACCTTGTCTAATCAAATACAGATTGCTAGCTCACTGCTTGCGGTTGTGGTAACGCTTCTTGTTGCTTATGGCATCAATGTGAGTATCACTCGGAACGTAATTCAGCTACGAAATACAGCCGCAGAATTACAAAGTGGTAACTTAACAGCCCGTGCCAATATCAACAGTCGTGACGAACTGGGGGCGCTTGCAAACACACTCAATAGTATGGCACAGCAACTCCAATCACTGGTTGAAAACCTTGAGCAACGTGTACAAGAGCGTACTCGTGACCTGAATATGGCATCGCAGGTGTCACAACAAGTAACTCGCGTATTGGATATGAAACAGTTACTTCCCTATCTATCCAATCTGACTCAAGAAGGTTTTGACTTGTCGCATGTGTCGGTCTTTGTTTATGACCCCGATTCAGCCATCTTAGGATTACAAGCAGGCTCCGGGGAAATTGGACAAACGATGTTGGAAGCGGGTAAGCAATTCGCGCTTGATGATAAAGGTCTTGTCCCATTAGCTGCGCGGACTTTTGAATTACAAATCATTGATGATGTGTTGGCATCATCTGACCACTTCGTCAACTCCTTACTACCGCATACTCGCTCAGAGATGGCAGTGCCGATGCGTGTGGGTACAAAACTCATCGGGGTGCTAGATTTGCAATCGAACGAAGTCAATCGTTTCACGGGGGAGCAAGCCAATATCTTGAATGCGCTGGCGGATCAGATTGCAATTGCAATTCAGAATGCTGATTTGTTCACGGCTGTAGAAATATCGCGTGCAGAAGCAGAGCAGGCTAATCTCGTTAAATCACAATTCCTTGCCGCTATGTCGCACGAACTTCGTACCCCATTGAACGCTGTTCTGAACTTCACACAATTTGTTTCATCAGGAATGCTTGGCGATGTCAATGATGAGCAAGTCGATATGTTGGATAAGGTCGTGCAAAGTGGTAAGCATTTGCTCAGTTTGATTAATGATGTGCTAGATATTTCCAAGATTGAATCGGGTGCCTTGAAGCTATTTGTGGAAGAAGATATCAACCTAGCCGCCGAAGTGGAAACCCTTAAAGCGACTGCTGAGGGATTAATCGCGGAAAAACCTATCACACTCTCTACAAATATTGATCCAGATTTACCGTTGGTCGTTGGTGATAAACGACGCTTGCGTCAGATTATGCTCAATCTGGTATCTAATGCTTGCAAATTTACCGATGCAGGAGAAGTACGGATTTCGATGCAGTGCGAAGTTGAATCTATCCGTTTTGCCGTACAAGATACGGGACCGGGCATTGCCTCGGAAGACTATGAATTGATTTTTGAAACCTTCCGCCAGAGCAACACCGGTATACGGCAAGGTGAAGGAACAGGACTTGGCTTGCCGATTTCTCGGCGTTTAGCAGAAGCACATGGCGGTCAGCTGGGGCTAGAAAGCACAGTTGGCTTAGGTACAACATTCTATTTCACAATTCCTATCAACAACTCTGAATTGACTCCGCTAGTAAAACGTAAGGATACAAACCATGTCGCATAAACCCTCAGTTCTCTATTTTGAAGATGAACCTATGAGTCGCATGGTGATGGAAATGCTACTAAAGCGTGGTCTGGGCTTTGACGATGTGACCATCTTTGAAGATAGTGCAGATTTTCAAAACCGCATATCCAACTTGGCAACTACGCCCGATATCGTCTTTTTGGATATTCATATCGAACCTTATAACGGCTTTGATATGCTAAAAATGCTGCGCGAACATCCGCGATTTGAACGGTCACGCATTATTGCACTGACTGCCAGTGTGATGAATGAAGAAATCCAAATGCTGCAAGATGCCGGCTTTGATGGTGGTATTGCCAAACCCATCAACCAAGTGACGTTTCCGCAATTGCTTGAGCGTATTCTCGATGGTGATGTTGTTTGGAGTATCGTCTAATATATCAATTATCATTGGTAAAATAGGTATCAGAAATCATACTCCAGCAGTCTTGGAGACTTCTCGTGGCGATTTCCGTAGAGACTAGCCACCTGACTAGGATAAAGGATTAAGAAAATCTGGTCATGTGGGTAGTTGTGCGTACTGTACAATAAAGTTAAGATGTATTATATATCGAAGTTACTACGGATTACATACAAATAAACGTATGTTTACCGCCGACAAACGAGCTGAAGTCCATACCAAGTCTATAACATCAGATTTCAACAAGCGGTGAGATGGAGAAAGTGCCATGAAGCTGAAAAACAAACGTATCTTTATTGTTGAAGACGATTTACGCAATAAAGCGATTGCCCAAATGTTGCTCGAACGAGCAGGGGCAACCGTATCTTTTGACCGCTGGGGACTAGATACGATTGCGAAACTGCACCACTTCGCTCCTGCTGATGTGATCTTGCTTGACTTGATGTTTCGGCGTGGAGTCACTGGATATGATATATTTCAGCAGATTCGCGGTCATCAAGAATTTGCGGATATTCCGATTATTGCAGTTTCCGCATCAGACCCGTCAGAAGCTATCCCGCGCACACAGGAACTTGGATTTTCAGGTTTTATTGCTAAACCAGTTGATTTTCATGGCTTTTGCGGTCAAGTTGCACAAAGTATTGCGGGTGAACCTGTTTGGCAGGCACTCGGTCGGATATAAAACTCTTGTGGGGGACGGTACTTGCCTCGCTATTTTCGTGTAGTGCTTGCTGTATAATTCAAATATAATCAGGAGATTGACGACTAATGCCAATACACGCACTTGTCATTGATGATGATAGTTTTAACTTGGAAGTTCTCGGACGTTTATTAGCGTCGGAAGGTGCTACTTATACAACCGTTCAAGATCCAACGCATATTGCTGCCACCCTTGATAATATTAACCAAGTCGATGTTGTTTTCTTAGACTTGGAAATGCCCAAGATAGATGGTTACAAGGCATTTGAACTCCTGCGGAGTAAATTGGGAGCTAGTGTGCCGATTATTGCCTGCACTGTTCACACTGCTGAAATTGAAAATGCACGTGAACAAGGCTTTACAGGTTTTCTTGCCAAGCCGCTGGACAGAGATCGTTTCACTGAACAGTTTAGCCGTATCAAAAACAATCAACCTGTTTGGGACGCAAGTTAACGTGGCTAATAGATATTAGGCGTTAACTTCGCGCTGCGATATGAAAAACCCCTCAACAACCCTATGTTCTTATGCAGCATAGGGTCTGCTAAAATACACCACAACAACATGACTTGATTTTCCTGAAAAAATTGGCTCGGTCTCATGATAGGCTTCACAGTGATGATGGTGCTAGATGTGGCTTTGGGTTGAATAAGCCCCTTTCGGGGTTTCACCGCGCCTCACACAAAATTGCAAAGTGAGACCGATGTTAAGGTGTTATCGCAGATAGTTTGTTAAACAAGGTGAAAAGGGCAAAAAATGGGCTTATGCTATGTATTTGATGATGATAACAGGTTTCAATGATAAATTTTGGGCAAAAAATACTTAATGCGTTGTGGCATAACAGTGGTTTTCAAGCGGATGCGATAAAACGCTGGCAACCGTTATATACAAGGTTATTCGCGTCTCGTTGGACAATTATCGTGCTGATTATGCTAGGAATTGCGCGGGCGTTGTTCTTCTTACAGGCATATGCACCCGCAGATGGGGCAGATGCCAGTGATTATTATGCTTATGCTGCTTATGTGAACGGGATTGATTTACCCTCGCGTGTTGCTAATCTATCGCCTTTATATCCTTACTTTGTTTATGTGAATCACTATATTTTTGGCAATTTTGACCTGATTATCTTTTGGCAGATAATAATGTCGGCGAGTCTAGGTTTACTCTATTATTTGGGCTTACGACGCTATCATGCACTGTGGGCAGTCTTGGTGGCTCTGATGGTGATAGGCGATGCCCAAACTGGTGTGAGTTTTAATTTCGCATCCACCGAGCCATTATATGTATTTTTGTTAGCCTGTGTCTATTCATTGACTCTGATTCAGCATCAAAGCATTGCGAAAAATGCCCTACAATTGCGCGATGTCTTATTGGGTGTGATGTTGGTCTTGCTGCGAGAAACACGGACTGTTGCCCGTTATGCCTTTGTGCCTGTTTGGATATTATTTGCGCTGGCGACTCAAAATTGGAAACGGACATTCATTATCGCATTGACATTTGTTGTGACCACTGTTTTTTTTGATATTTCAACTCAGGTTGCACAAGTCGCGCAAGAATCATCGTACAACGACAGTATGCTGCTGCGTCCATTACTCAATTATGATTTGCTGGATTCAGAAGCAGGGGAGGCTTCGGCAGATTTAGAGATTGCTGTCAATATTTGCCTCAATGATGATACATTTACGCGCTTGTTTGCTTGTTTAGAAGATTATTATGATGATATAGATGGCGCACAAGATGTGATTAATCGTGCCTACGTTGAGTCAGTATCAGAGCGTCCTTTTGTCATTTACCAACGGATGTTTGAAGAGCTTACAGACTTTTTATTATTGAGTGGGCAACAAGTGAGGGGGACTCCGACACCAGCAGATGTGCAATGTGAGGATATTCCGGCACGAGTGGAGCGCCAAGTCCAGAAAATGATAGCCTTTGATTGGGATGGTATAGACCTGACAGATAACCAAATCGAAGCCTATACCTTTGTTGTGACTGATTTTGCGAATCAAATGTGTCCACCAGCCAGAACGAACGTGACCATCCACGATATCACCGATACGATTGCTTTTCGTTATCGCTCATTGAGTCGCCCACACCCTTTTCGTTGGTATTTCGCACTGATAACCCTTGTTTTACTTGTCCCTTGGGCGCGTAAATTATGGTTGCCCGTTTTTCTCGCAGGGGGATTACTCGCGTATCATGCGGCGATTAGTGCGGCTTTATTCAATGTGCAGCCCCGTTATGTGATGGTCACGAACCCCTTTAAGGGCATACTATTATTAGCGGTAGTGCTGATTATAGGCTATATCATGCTGAAAATACTTGATGTCTGGCTATCTCAATCCGATAGGGACGGATAATACAAAAATCATTTGTGGCTCTATCGCATTTTCTTCATTTGCGCTAAAACGAGTGGAGACAAATTTTTAACTATGGATAAAGGACATGATATATGATTCGCCTAACTGTGATGTATAATTTACCCGATGACATCACCGAAGAAGAATTTCTCGAATGGCGTTTGGGTGAACACCAAGAGAATAATGCCTCTATGCCCGGTGTCATCCGTACTGATTTCGCCCGAATCTACGAAGGGTATCCGCGTGATGTTGCCCCAAAGCACGACTTTATGACAATTGCCGAATTTCCTGATAAAGAAACGTTTGATAAGGCATTCTGGGGTGATGGCGACATGGACGGTCTTGAAGAGAGTCTCAAGCGTATCAAAGATTATGTTTTCTACATTACCGAAATTTTGGTCGAAACCCACAATACCGATGCCTGAAACTGCTGAACAGCCTGTTACATGGGGCTTTTTTCTGCGTGTGAGTATCAAAGGGGTGTTTTTGTTTGCGATATGTAATCTGTGCTTTGCGCTGATTTATCCGATGCAGGCTCTTGGCAATCTATCGCTGTATAATCGTATATTGCCCCCACGAACACGCTTGCCGTATGGGGAAAACCCAGCATTATGGAATAATATTAGTGTGATGAATCTCAATGCGATGTTTGCCTCGCATGTCATTCAGCAAGCAACAGCCGATGATGAATTTCGTGTGATTCTACTCGGTGATAGCAACACATGGGGTTTTCGCCTCGCCCATGATGAAACACTTGCTGCACAGATGAATCAAGCACAAATGACAGTCGGTGAACAGCGCGTTGTTGCCTACAATTTGGGTTATCCGCAACTCTCACTCACAAAAGATTTACTGATTTTAGATGAGGCACTCCAGTACCAACCGGATTTGATTATCTGGTTGGTGACATTACGCTCATTTGCGTTAGAGCAACAATTATTGCCAGAACTGGTACTGCGACATCGACAACAAATACGCTCACTGATTGACACCTACAATTTGAGTAGCAATCCAAACGACTCGCGTTTTATAGAGCCAAATTTCTGGCAGCGAACCATCATCGGACAACGGCGCAATTTAGCGGATTTATTACGCTTACAATCTTATGGTTTTGCATGGTCAGCTACCGACATTGACCAATTCATTCCTGACGACTATAACTTGCGCCAATCGGACTTTGAAGCGGACTTGTCTTGGGGTGACAATTATCCTGAACCACTTGAATTGACACAAGATGACTTGGCATTTGATGTACTATCTGCCGGATTTGAACGTAGTGCTGATATTCCGATATGGATTATCAATGAGCCAATGTTCATCAGCGATGGCGACAATAGCGACTTACGCTATAACAGTTTTTATCCGCGTTGGGCATATGACCAATATCGCGTTTTATTGGCAGATTTTGCACAAGAAAATAATTGGCACTATGTCGATTGGTGGGATATGGTTGCGCCTGATGATTTCACAGATTCGCCTGTTCATCTGACCACGCAAGCAACACAACAAATCAGCCGTCTACTGCTAGATGGACTCACCAAAGAAGCCCAATAAGCCTCGTACTTTCAAGGCATCTCCAAAGCCATGTAATTGCCAAGTTAGGACTTTCGCTTCTAAGCGGTATCAAGAGCAGGAATGCGTGGGTCACGCAACTCCGCCTTGAGAAATTCATATAACAAATCATGAACAAGCGCGTACAAGGTTTTGCCGACAGCATCCGCTTTGGTTTTGATGGCAAG
>JAUZRW010000208.1 GCA_030950085.1 Anaerolineae bacterium | reverse complement strand
TCATCTGGATAAAAAAGGTCGCTTGATTATTCCGGTTCGCTATCGAGAAAAATTGACTGATGAAGCTATTTTGACACGCGGTCTTGATAATAACCTTGTGATTTATCCTGCAAAGGCATGGGAAACAGTCACAACACAACTGAGTCAGATGCCTATCACCCATCCTAGCGCCCGCGCACTCCGTCGATTACTCTTTTCTGGTGCAGTACAACTTGCTCTCGATAAACAAGGGCGGGTTTCGATACCGGATTATTTACGGGACTATGCTACAATTACCCACACTATATTACTGGTCGGCATGGAAACTTATATCGAATTGTGGGAGCCGACTTGTTGGCGTGCGACACTTGATAAAGTGAATTCTGTGATTGCTGATTCAGGTCATACATTGTCACTCAACTTATAGATACCTATGGCACATATCCCTGTTCTCCTCAATGAAGTGATAGACTATCTCGTACCTAATGGGCGCACGATTGAGCGTGCTATTGATGGGACACTTGGCGCAGGCGGTCATACTAAGGCAATGCTTGAAGTTGGTGTCGAGCATGTTCTCGCCTTTGACCTTGACTTACAAGCTATCGTACTGGCACAAGATTCTTTATCGCATTACACTGACCACGTAACCATTGTGCATGATAGTTATTTGCAGATGGCAGAACACGCCCAATATAAAGGCTGGAATCAGGTTGATGCTATTTTGCTAGACTTGGGACTATCCTCAATGCAGTTAGATACAGCAGAGCGCGGATTCGCTTTCAAGCATGATGGGGTATTGGATATGCGCTTTAACAAAGATGGCAATCAACCCACTGCTGCCTATCTTGTCAATCATTGGGCGGCGGACGATTTAGCTGATATTTTTTATAAATATGGTGAAGAACGTCATAGCCGAAGAATCGCCCGCGAGATTATCAAGCATCGTCCATTTGTGACCACACAGCAATTAGCTGAACGGGTTGCAATTGCGATGCCGAGAGGCAAAAAGAGTAAAATTCATCCGGCAACGCGAGTTTTCCAAGCATTACGAATTGCCGTCAATGACGAATTGCAAACAGTTGAGAGTGCGCTGCCGATTGCTATCAATTTGCTCAAAACAGGGGGACGGCTGGCTGTGATTACATTTCATAGCTTAGAAGACCGTATCGTGAAGAATATTTTTAAGGATGCGAGTACAGAAATTATCGCCCCACCGGGCATGGCTTCTATTGAAGAAAAAGAGGCGATTATCAAATTGCTGAATCGTAAACCGATAGTGCCGTCAGCGACGGAAATTGCACGAAATCCGCGTAGTCGGTCAAGCAAATTGCGAGTTGTTGAAAAATTATGACACAGAATAGGATACGACATGCCCTTGAACGCTCCGGCTGGCGACCCCAACGTCAAGCGGCATGGTTGGTGATTCTCGGTGTTGTTCTTACGCTGATTTTCGGCGGGGCATATCTCACACAAATTGCTAATTTTGCTACGATGAATCGTGAAATCGAAGGGTTGATTGGGCAGCGTGACCGTCTTGAACGCGAAAACGAAGCCTATCGCGCTCAAATTGCCGAATTTCAGACAGTGCCACGTTTGCTGCAACAGGCAGAAGCCTTGGGTTTTCGTCCAGCAACATCGGCAGATATTGAGTACCTCGTGGTGAATGGCTACAACCCCAATCGTTCAGAAACAGTCGTTTCGCTCGTGATAGAAGATGACTTGGATGAGACTCCACAATACGATGCTACATTTAGAGGATGGCTAGCGCAACAATGGGATAACTTGCGTGAACAATTTGCGAGTTTTGGAAGGTAATTAAGCAATGCAGTCTGTGAATCCACAACAAGAAGTTATTAACAGTCGTTTACCAATCGTCACAATTGGATTGGTGGTTATTAGTATTGCATTGCTATTTTCTCTGGCACGCTTCCAACAATATCCAGCGTCTATTCAGCGTGAATTTGAAATCCGTGAGCAATCTAATATTAGTTCTGTCCGCCGCTTGCCGGCCTTGCGGGGTGTGATTTATGACCGCGATGGTGTTCCGTTAGCCTTCAATGTGCTGCAATATGAAGTGGGTGTGAGTCCGAACCTGATAGCAGGGTCGGAAACAGCCCGACGGATTGCACAAGAGTTAGCTGTCACACTCGGTTTAGATGAATTCGAGATTTTGCAGTCGATTAGTGACCCAACACAGTCGTGGCAGCAAATTGCTCGTCCGGTTTCTGCGGAAGTTGGCCAAGAGATTGCAGATATGGATTTTCTGCCGGTTGTCATCAACCCACTGTCGCGGCGGTCTTATCCACAAGGGACATTAGCAGCACCCCTTATTGGCTTCGTGATTGATGATAACTCACGCGGCGCAATGGGTGTTGAATCCAGTTATAATGACCAACTTGCTGGACGACCTATTGACCAAACGGTGAGTAACATTCCCTTCGATATACCAACAAATTTCGATACTTCAAATCAGCGCGGTATGGATGTCGTGCTAACGATTGACCGTGATGTTCAATATTGGGTCGAACTAGAATTGCAGCGTGCGATTGAAGAGCAGGGGGCAACGGGTGGGTCAATCATTGTGATGGATCCACGCAATGGCGAGATTTTGGCAATGGCGAATTATCCGACATTTGACCCCAATAATTTTTCAGATGTCGAAAATCCTGATATTCTTCGTAACCCTTCTATTGATAGTGCCTATGAACCCGGCTCAATTATGAAGGTCTTGACGATTGCCGGCGCGATTGACTTTGGCGTGATTACCCCACAATGGACATATAACGATACGGGTCGTTTAGAGGTTGGGGGCGTTGTGACACAGAACTGGGATAGAAATGCCTATGGTTTAGTGGATACAACACAATTGCTGATTAACTCGCTCAATGTGGGTGCGGCAACAGTCTCCTTGCAGATGGGACCTGAATTATTCTATACCAGTTTGGATCGCTTCGGTTTTGGACAACCC
>JAUZRW010000207.1 GCA_030950085.1 Anaerolineae bacterium | reverse complement strand
TATCATCCGCCAATATATGGAAAAAGAAGGCTATGAGGTGCTTGAAGCGGATAATGGTGGACAGGCTTTGCAACTACTGCATCAAGAAGAGCCAAATCTGATGATTCTTGATATCATGTTACCGGGCATTGATGGCTTCACGGTGGCACGCTCATTGCGACAACCTGTCGAAACGACGGCAGTAACGAATATCCCGATTATTATGCTCACTGCCCGTAGCGAAGAAATGGATAGAATCACGGGTTTTGAACTCGGTACAGATGATTATGTGACCAAACCCTTTAGCCCACGCGAATTGGTCATGCGCGTTAAGGCATTGTTGCGCCGCAGTGCCAACACTGACAATCCGTTATCCATTGATACGGCATCTCCTATCGTTTTCGATAATCTAAGACTAGACCCCAACACACGCACTGTCGAAAAAGATGGCGAGTCGATTGAACTCACACACAAAGAATTTGAACTTCTATTTTTCCTTGCCAGTCATCCACGTCATGTCTTCACACGCAATCAATTACTGGACAAAGTATGGGGCTATGATTTCTATGGCGATGATAGCAACGTTACCGTTCATATTCATCGTCTACGCGAAAAAATTGAAATTGACCCAGCGAAACCACAATATATCCATACCGTTTGGGGTGTCGGCTATAAATTTGAGGCACAATGAAGCAAAAACGAAAAACACATAACATTCAATTGCGACCATTGCTCTACTTATTACTCGGAACAGTGATTGCTCTCGCTGTCGCCCTCTCGATTGTGATTGTGGGCTTGCGACCTCCTAATGATGATTTGCGCTTGCTGGTTCAATTCATGCTGGTGTCAGGAGTCTCGACGATTATCGGCATGTACGTCCTCTATCAGAGCTTACTCGTCCATTGGGTCAACAGCTTGCGCTGGTCAATGATTGTGACTGTCATAACAACGGTGCTTCTGGTTTTCTTCAATGTGTGGGCAACCGCACAATTGATGTTCATCAATCAGCATGATTTGATTTTGACGACTGCTTTGCTGGTCTTCGGCGGCATCACAGCGACACTGTTTGGTTGGTTTATTGCCAACCGTATCGAAGACAAGATTGAAAATATCTCGAATGGGATTGAACATTTCACAAACGGTAATCTCGATGTATACGTCGATATGCAGGGACAAGACGAATTATCCAAATTGGCGCAAATGTTCAATATGATGGTCGAGGATTTTAAGCAAATAGAGTACGAAAAACAACAGATAGACCGCACGCGCCGCGACTTAGTAGCATGGATTTCTCATGATTTACGCACGCCCCTAACGGCAATTCAAGCCTCATTAGAAGCGATTGTCGATGATATTGTCACCGAACCCGAAGCCATTAAAGACTATGTGCAAAATTCACTCGGCGAAGTTGAGAATTTCAAGGTCTTGTTGGATGATTTATTTGCGATTGCCCAATTGGATGCTGGACACATGAGTTTGAAATTTGTTCATGCCTCGCTGAGTGATTTAATCTCCGATACGGTCAGTGGGATGTATGCCCATGCTCAACAGCGTAATATCACAATCAAGGGCGATATCGACCCCAATATTGACCCTGTATATATGGCTCCCGATAAGATTCAACGGGTACTCCATAATCTCATCGACAATGCTATCCGCCATACCCCCGAATCCGGTGAAATTAAGATTCGCGCCTATAAAGAAGCACAGCAAATTCATGTGGCTGTCCATAATACGGGCGCGACGATTGACCCACAACATCTGCCGCACATTTTTGAGAAATTTTATCGTGGCGAACAAGCCCGCCAGCAAGCAGCCGATGGTCATCGTAATGCGGGCTTAGGATTGGCGATTGCACGCGGTTTTGTCGAAGCGCATCAGGGGATGATAAAAGTAGAGAGTCAGCCCGACTTTGGCACTCGCTTTAGCTTTATGATTCCTGTAAAACAACAGGCATAATCGAGAAAAGATGTGTATAAAGACACGAAGGACTCAAAGATTTGTATTCAAAATCAATCTCTGTGTCTCTGATTCTCCGTTTCTCTGCGTTAAGCATTTTCTGAAAACTATCTACTCAAAATACCCTAAGGCTCGCAAATTATCTAAGACATCATCACTGACAGCACCGCTATCGACACTGCCGAATCGTTGTGCCTGTGCCTCGCTCACAAAATGTTGCAATTTCTGTTGCAGAGATTCAACGACCATGGGGTTTGTGGCAGCAACATCGCGTTCTTCGCTAGGGTCAGATGCGACATTGAAGAGGCTTTCAACTCTATCGCCGACAATAGCGAGTTTATGGTCGCCATCATAGACACCACGTCGAATTTTTGTCAAATGTAGATTCGCCAACAAATTGGGCGAACGTCGTTCTACCACATTGACAAGATTCAACGGTGGGAAGGCTTCGGCATAAGCAATACCTCTTTCGCTATCAGGTCGTCCATTGAGTGCAGTAATCAGCGACAAATCTTGCACCGCCGCATTAGGGTCATCTTCTGCTAGGGGCGGCGTGATACCTGTGATATCCAGAATAGTATGGAAAAGACGACGGGTGCTGACATTGCGTGTGATGTGTTTGTTTTTCGGGAAACGCTCTGGATAATGAATCAGCAATGGCACATGCACCAATTCTTGAAACACCACGAAACTATGCCCCTGAAAGCCATGATCGCCATGCCCTTCACCATGGTCAGCCGCAATAATCACCAGCGTATTGTCTAATGCCCCCGATTGCTTGAGGTAGTCGAACAAGCGCCCTAAATGGGCATCTTGATGAGCAATCTCAGCATCATAGTAAGCATTCATAGCGTGCGACTGCCAATCTGCTAAGGGTTTCTCAACAGGGCTTAACCATTCTGCCGCATTTGCGTTAAAACGGGTCATAAATTGTGTGATATTTTTATCATAGCGCAACTTCGGGGCTACGCGGTCTAGGGCTTGAGGTGGAGGATAATAAGGCGTGTGTGTTCCCATTAGGTTGAGGAAGGCAAATAACGGTTTTTCCTGATGACCCGCATGATAAGTCTGCCAGTAATCTATCAAATCATTGATAGAGCGTTCGCTATCGCCTTTGAAGTTGACCAAGCGTGTCCAAATAGGTACCAATAACGGGTTAACTGCCCCGTTGAACAAGAAATTTCGAGTCGCAAATTGATTCGTGATATAACGCGCCAATCGTCGTAACCATGTGGCTAATTGTCGTCGGATGGCGCTACGGCTTAAATCTATCGGACGATTTGGGGTTGCCCCAGCGTAATTATAAAATTCATCGAAACCACGCTGTAAACCATGATTGAGCAAACCAAGCAGAGGGTTATTGCAAAATGCGGCTGTATGATAATCAGCAACGCGCAATATTTCTGCTAATGTCGGGTGCGATGCCGATAATTGATGAAATGCTTGTGTCAGCATATGGGTACTCGGATAAACGCCTGTAAACATCGAACCATGCGAAGGAATTGTCCATTGTGCCGGAGCAATAGCGCGTTCAAATATGGTGGCATTCTGCGCGAAATCATCCAAATGAGGCGATGTATTGGCGGCATGTCCATAGAGTGATAGCTTATCACGCCGTTGTGTATCGAGGATAATGAACAAAATGTTAGGTTTTGATGTCATATTTTCTGCTTTACAGGTGCGCGGATTTGTTTAACATTATCAAAAAGCCCCTTTCGGGTTTCATCGCACCACACATAAAATGACAAGGCGCGATAGAGTTTATAGGTTTAACAGAGATACTTTGTTAAACAAGATAAGCATAGCAAGGTCGTGGCGTGCCGACAATAGCCCTTTTCGGAGTTTCATCTCATCGCTACGTTTCTAACGGCTTGCCAGATTTTACACATAGAAAAGCCGTCGTCTCTTGTTTTAACGCCAAAATTTAGGCATGATGATAGCCAATAACAAGCCCCTTTCGGGGTTTCATCGCGCCTCACACAAAAATTGCACCGTGAGACAGGCGTTAAAGTGTTATCATAGATAGTTTGTTAAACAAGTAACTGAGGCAAACATGGCAAAATATGGAGATGTGCGCGAGGCATTAGCACAGTCAGAATTAGAAACAGCACGCGACTTGCTGCGAGATTATTTAGACACTGAGCCTGAATCGGCAGAGGCATGGTATCTCGCTGCCCAAGCAGCCGTTAATGACAAACAGAAACGCTACTTTCTCGAAAAAGCCATCGACTGTGACCCTATCCATGTCGCAGCAGGTTTAGAACTTCATGCACTCACTCATGCCACAAAAGACGTACTCCCTTTATCCGCGACTGCCCCTAAGCCACAAATTGTGACGAAAGCCCATCTCGCACCTGCTCCATTTCTCAATCGGGCGCTGGCGTTCATCATTGATTATGCCATCCTGATTATAATGTCTTTCTTCTTATCTATACTCGCGTCTCTATTAACAGGTGCGGCAAACAATCCAGAAGCCGCCGTACCATTCATTATGCTCTGGATGTTGCTGACAACAGCAGCTTATATCGGCTATTATGGCTACAGTTTCACAGCATGGCAGGGGCAAACGATTGGCAAGCGCATGATGAAGGTGCGCGTTGTTAAACGTAACGGCGATGCACTGGGCTGGAGTGATGCTTTTTTGCGCTGTTGGATTGGTTATCTGCTATCTATGGCACCGATTGGACTTGGTTTCTGGTGGGCGTTGGTGGATGACGACAAACGGGCTTGGCATGACCTGATTACCGATACGCAAGTTGTCAGAGCGTAGTCTTTTAATATGTAGAATCTGGAAAGTAATTGGAAATAAAATCTCGGTTTTGTAGGGGCATAGCGCGCTATGCCCTTAC
>JAUZRW010000206.1 GCA_030950085.1 Anaerolineae bacterium | reverse complement strand
CCGATGTAGTACATTTCTATCTTATCACGGTCTTTTGTGTTGCCAGTGCGTTCTTCGCTGTAGCGGTCTATGCGTTCGCCCCATGTATCGCGGATAATTTGCTCGATTTCGTCATCACTTGCACCAGCACGTAACGGTGTTTTGAGGTCTGTGCCTTCGGTAGCGAATAAGCACGTATAAATTTTGCCTTCTGGTGAGAGGCGCATTCGTGAGCAATTGCCACAGAAGGGCATCGACACCGAAGCGATAATGCCGATTTCGCCCACGCCGTCTTTATAGACATAACGTAAGGCTGTTTCGCTGGCATAATGGCGTTTGACGCGCTCTATTGGGAAGGCGGCATCTATTTTTTCTGCGATTTCTTTGGCAGGAACAACTTCGTCCAGTTGCCAGCCGTTCATCGTACCGACATCCATATATTCAATGAAGCGCAGGATATGACCGTTATCTCGCGCCCAACGTGCCATCTCAACCAATGTATGGTCATTGACTCCGCGCTGCACGACACAATTGATTTTGATATTATCAAAGCCAACATCTTTTGCTGCCTGAATACCATCAAGGACTTGTTGTACATCCGCACGTTCACCATTCATATGGCGGAAAACAGTATTATTGAGGCTGTCTAAGCTAACAGTGAAGCGCTGCAATCCGGCATCTTTCAGTTGTTGTGCGAACTTCGGCAGCAAGAAGGCATTCGTCGTCATTGCCATATCGTCTACCCCGTCGATATTGATGAGCATTGTCACCAATTTATCGACTTTTTGGCGCACAAGCGGTTCACCGCCTGTCAGACGCAACTTGACTGCACCGAGTCGCACGATGATTCGAGTCAGGCGTTCGATTTCTTCAAATGTGAGTAGTTTTTGGCGCTGCATAAATTGGAACTTCTCATGAAATATTTCCGCAGGCATACAATACGGACAGCGAAAATTGCATCTATCGGTGACAGAAATTCGCAAATCGCGTAGTGGGCGCTCAAATTTATCAGTTAACTGTTCGGTGGACATCATTACCTGTCATTCTTTAAACTACTTCGTTTTCGTTTTGCGTTTTTGTCGCGCTTCTTTGATGGCTTGTCGCTGTGCGCGAATGGTTTCTTCGGATGGACGAATAGCCTCAGTGAGTTGTTCGTAGGTAATTGTACTGGGATTGTCCACATATTCGCCAACATCTAGCAACTCAATCCCGATGAGGTGTCCATCAGCATCAAAATCTAATATCACACTATCTGATGCTTTTTTTGTTTGTGCCACCACCTGATTATTCAGTTTGATGTAGAGTGCGTTGGCTGTGGGACTATGGGTTACATACATTGTGTTCCTCTAAAAATCAGCTTCATCTATAAATAGTGTATCATCAATCACAGTGACAACCAGCAAATTTGCTTCTTCTACAATCACCTGAATAATGACTGTTTCTTCCCACTCATCATCCCACTTTTGCAATTCATATCGGTCACGGTTGTTAGCCTGTGTCGTCATAGCACCTGTTTCCAACGTTTCAATGACCCATGCTTCTGAGATTCCGCATTGTAACATGCGTTGTGCAGCGTGAGGGTCAACAGTGTATGTTTTGTTGTTGGCAGTAATTGTATATGCCATTTACACTTCCGCGAGATTTGTTTCTAGAGATTAGACGTAACGACACAGTAAATCTTTCATAAAGTTAATCGGAAATTCACCTGTTTACCAGACCAGACCGCGTGCAGCGACATCCCATATTTCTTCGATATTTTCACCGCGTACACCATAAAGCTGATTATGGAGATTCGTCACCACACAAGTATGGACTGGAGTGATATGCAATATATCGCCGACTTGCGGCACAGAATCACAATCCGAAAAATCGACATAGCCATGTTCTTCGTTGACTTTGTGTAGTCGCGCATTGGGATATTCGACAATGTAACCAAAGCGCCCGTCTACTGTTTCTGAATGGACAGTTTTACTGCCGCTATCGAGAATAATACGGCTTTTTTCATTGGCGCTGACCACTGTTGCCCGAATTTTCATGGCGCAGTCATCAAAACTTGCCCAACCATGATTGACACTGCCCCAATCCCAAAAAACATACGTCCCGACGCGCATTTCGGTTAGTTCAGGAATCAAGTGTGCTTCACGAATCGCACCACTGCCGCCACCACTCACTATTTCGACATTAATATCGGCATCTTTGAGTAGTGATAGGGTCTTCTGCAAACGAGGGCGAATCGCGGCATCGGCTGGATAAATCATGACTCCGGCAAAGTGTAGGTGGTCATGATAAGTCAGAATATGTTGTGCCAATTCGAGCGCATTTTCCGGCGTTGTACCTGTGCGATTATTGAGGGCGACTAATTCTACCATCATATGAATGGTCGCAGTCGCATTTTTGGCAGCAATAGCGATGCCGTCAATGACAGCCTTACTATCGACTGTGACTGTGACTTTTGCGCGTTTTGCTAGTTCGGCTAATCGGGCAGTTTTGCGTTCCCCGACAATGTTATAGGGCAGTTGAATATCGCTAATTCCGGCATCAGCAAAGACTTCAGCCTCACTCACTTTTTGGCAAGCGATACCGATGGCACCGGCGTTAAGCTGCATTTGGGCAATTGCCGGAATCTTATGTGTCTTGATGTGGGGTCGAAAGTTAATGCCTAAATCATCGCAGCGTTTTTGCATGGCGGCGATATTACGCTGCATGATATCGAGGTCGATTAAAATAGAAGGGGTTTCTAGGTCATGTATTGTTTGCATGAATCATATCTTTCGTTAAAAGTGGGTGCATTGCCATGAAAGGTGGGCGCATTGCCATGCTCCCCTACAGATGAATATTATGATTCATATTGTAGCGTACCTGTCTCGCGGATGTCATAACCATCTTGTGTCGCTAATGCCATTTTGAAAGGTTCGCTATTTAATGTGGTCAGCAGGTTTTTGACACCAGCATGATTTTGATGTGCTTGTGGAATTACGATATCGTAGCGTTCCCAGCCCACAGAGACAAAATCGAGGTCAAGGGCAATCGCCGCACTGCGAACGCCTAATCCACAATCTGCAATTTTGGTAGCAACCGCTGCCGCGACTGCCATATGCGTATATTCTTCACGGTCATAGCCTATGATACTATCCGGCGCGATGGCACGCTGATTAAGTTCGTAATCCAGCAAAAGACGTGTTCCTGCACCGCGTTGCCGATTGACATAACGCAGTCGTGGCAAATCATCTAACGACTTGATATTGTGTGGATTGCCTTTTTGCACAATGAGTCCTTGCTCTCGATGGGCAAATGTGACGACTTGTAACGCCACATTCGGTAACTGTTTTTGTAGATAGGGCAGGTTGTATTCACCGGATGCCTCATCTAAGAGGTGCATTCCAGCGATATGCGTTTCGCCGCGCTTAAGAGCAACAATGCCACCCATAGAGCCGACATTAGCACTCGTAAGACGATTGCCATGAAATTGCGTAGCGAGATGTTGTCCGAGTAAATCGAGCATCGGGTCATGTGAACCAATTGCCATCACAGTAGCTTCGATTTCGTGCAGTGAACGATACAGTAAAATCTCGACTTCAGCACGCATATTGAGTCCTTCGCTGAAACGGGGAATATGCGCCAGACCATCAGCACGAACCAACGAGGTAATCACTCCTGCGCCACGACTCAAGGGCGTTGCGAGTAGATTGTCGCCGACCTTTGCCACTGTCACGCGCACAAAATCATCATCGCCTGTCGGAGATGTCACCTTACGAGTGATAGTTGCCTTGATACGCGAACGGGTATTGATTTCTGCTTGTTGACCGAGCCAATTTGCCAGCAGAGGCTCTATAAATAATTCGCCTGTCAATGCGGCACTGACGGGATAGCCCGGTACACCAATCACTGGAATATTGTCTACCATGCCCATAATCACCGGATGACCGGGACGAACCGCGACACCATGTACCAGTATGTGTCCCATTGCTTTGATGACGGCTGCGGTAAAATCTTTGCTGCCTGCCGATGACCCCGACAATATCAAGACTAATTGTGGCTTTTCGTCCAATGCGTCTTGTAGGGCTGTTTGCAGTGTATCTATATCATCGGGCTGAATCGGCAAAATTGAGACTGTGCCACCTGCTTCTTCGATTTGGGCTGCGAGAACCAAACTGTTGTATTCGATGATTTGCCCAGCTTGCGGTTCACTATCGGCAGAAATGAGTTCGTTACCCGTCGGGATAATCACGACATGCGGTTTTTTTCGGACACTCACTTGATGATGCCCACATCCTGCAATCGCGCCCATATCGACAGGGCGAATTTTATGATTTGCTGGCACGACTAATTCTGTGGCGACCATATCTTCGCCCATCATGCGGACGTGCTTATAGGGACTCACAGGGGCAGTGATTTGGATGCCATCGCTGACCTGTTGGGTATGTTCAATCATGATGACGGCATTTGTCCCATCGGGCAGAGGTGCGCCTGTGTTCACTTCGATTGCCTGTTGTGATGTGAGGATAAGCGGACGGGTTTCGGTTGCATCGACTGTATCGGATGCTTTGACAGCATAGCCATCCATGGCAGCCGCGTGATAATGCGGCGAAGATAGCCGCGCCCATATCGGCTCTGCTGTGATACGCCCTAATGCACTATGAAGTGCGAGCATCTTGCCCGATAGTGGGGCATCTGCCTTGACCTCATGTAAGGCGCTTGCGAGTGCCTGTCGCGCCTCTTCAATCGGGATATTTTCGAGATAGATATTGCGGTCTGATAGACTCATAAATTGCCTTTTTTTCGATTGAATCTTGTGATTTTCACCTAAACAACGATTGAACCACAAAGTCACGAAGAATACAAAGACTTCTATTCAACATCCTCTGTGTCTCTGCATGATGTTTTTTCTTGAAAGGTCATTGTAGCGTAGTTTGGCATCTGCGATATAATCTTCCCAATTGAATTTTTTTGTTGGTTGTTCATGGAGCAATTTATTGTGTCACAACTTGAACCTGTTTTAGAGGTTAGAGGCATCACCAAACGCTTTCCTGGTGTGCTTGCCAATGACCGTATTGATATGACGCTCTATAAAGGGCGAGTGTTGGGTTTGCTGGGTGAAAATGGCGCTGGAAAAAGTACCTTGATGAACTTAATTTATGGCTTGTATGCGCCCGATGAAGGCGAAATCCTTGTTAATGGCGTGGCGGTTGAAATTACGGGACCCGAAGATGCTATTGCTAAAGGGATTGGTATGGTGCATCAGCATTTTCAATTAGTGGATGTGCTGACAGTCACCGAAAATGTGATGCTCGGTAATGAGAGTGTGAAAGGGTTGCTGCTCGATAGGCAATCAGCGCGACAACGGATTATTGAAATTTCGGAGCAATATGGGCTGGACGTTAATCCTGATGCCGTGATTCGAGATATTCCTGTTGGTATTCAGCAAAGAGTTGAAATCATCAAAGCATTGTATCGGGATGCGGATATTCTGATTTTGGACGAACCGACTGCTGTACTCACGCCTCAAGAAACACAAGGTCTGTTTCAGATTATGCGGACATTGCTTGATAAAGGGGTGAGTATCATCTTTATCAGCCATAAGCTCAAAGAAGTGCTAGAGATTTGTGATGATATTACGGTGTTGCGTCGTGGGAAACTCGCTGGACATGCTGACCCCAAACAATCAACGGAGCAATCATTAGCGTCTCTGATGGTCGGCCGCGATGTCGTGTTGCAAATTGATAAAGAACGCGGTCAACAGCAAGAACTTGTGATGCAAATTGACAACCTGCGTGTTCATGATGGGCGCGGTATTCCGGCAGTTGAAGATGTATCACTGTCGATATATGCGGGTGAAATTCTCGGTATTGCAGGTGTACAAGGAAATGGTCAATCAGAACTCATTGAGGCGATTAGCGGACTACGCCATGTTGATAGCGGTCATGTGATGTTGTTGGGGCAGGATATCACAAATGCGTCACCGCGCCAAATTACTGAAGTTGGCAGCGCCCATGTGCCGGAAGACCGTCAACGGATGGGGATGGTGATGCCGTTTGAAGTGATGTTCAATATGGTGTTGAATAGCTACCACAATGAACCCTTTTCAAACGGAATTCTTGTTAATGAGGATGCAATTGCTGAACATGCCCAAGAATTAGTTGAGGCATATGATGTGCGTCCGCCCTATATCCATGCCACGATTGGTGAGTTATCGGGCGGTAATCAACAAAAGGTGATTATTGCGCGTGAGTTTTCGCGTCCGGTGAAGTTGCTGATTGCAGCACAGCCGACACGCGGCTTAGATGTGGGGTCGATTGAATTTATCCACAAACAAATTGTGAGAATGCGCGATGAAGGGACTGCGGTATTGCTCATCTCGTCCGAATTGGATGAAATTCTCAGTTTGTCGGATAGAGTTGCTGTTATGTTTGATGGACAAGTAATTGATATCCTGCCGATTGAAGATGCAGACCGCGATACTGTTGGTTTGCGGATGGCGGGAAGTATGGATATGGCTAACAATAATGGAGGGGCGGCATGAGTGAACAA
Organism: Anaerolineae bacterium; assembly: GCA_030950085.1. GTDB lineage: Bacteria > Chloroflexota > Anaerolineae > Aggregatilineales > Phototrophicaceae > JAUZRW01. The sequence goes on along the minus strand of JAUZRW010000206.1, from coordinate 3,995 downwards.
CAACAGCCACAAATCCCACAAAGAGTAACCAATTTTGCCTATTTATGGACACGGATTTCGGGACGACTTGTGCCATTTCTTGCGGTGATAACCGCTTTCATAGCGGGTGTCCCTCTGATTATGTTTACAGTGGGATTCGATAAGCCACTAGAAGGTTTGCGCGTTTCGGGACAGGCATATTCGGCATTAGTCGAAGGGCTAACGGGTCTTGCTGTAAGTGATGTGATTGATAATAACGATTTCGACATCTTGCGCCAATATGACGAAACAACAGAAATTGGCGATGTTGGGCGACAAAAACGTCCGATGCAGCGTATCGCTGATATTGGCACTGAACGATTGGGCGAGTTCCGTGTTTTCCTCGATACGCACCCACAACTGGTCGAAGATACGGACTTGATTGATACGATTGCTGAGAGTTTGCCAGATATTGAAGCAATCGGCGCACAAACATTACGCGATATAGGCGATTTTGCGACACAATTGGATGAAATCCTCAGTAGTGGTGAGGCTCGTCGCGTTGCCGAAGTTGCCGCTATGCCGACACCTGACCCTAGCACGCTTGAAAATGATGCCGCGACCTATTGGGAAAGGCTGTCTACATTGTCCGATGACGACTATGAACAGACCATCAGCTACTTACAGGTGATTGATACCTCAAACCTGAGCCGTATCATCGCCTTGAACGATGTTGTATCCTTGTTGGATGAGCTGGGTATTGAGCCTGTGGGCGATGATGCCAATCTACTGTTAGAACTAGAAGAAAATAATCCTGACCGTGTGCTGGATACCTTTGTACAACTAGATGCTATTCTTGGGGCAGGGGTTACGGACGTTGAGTCTTTAGCGCGCAATTTTAGGGTTGTAGATGAGTTATATGACTACGAAGTTGATACGGACGGTGATGGTGAGGCTGATAGTCCTATCGTGACAGCAGAAACGGTTGATTTGCTGCTAGAGGTGGAACTCGAACAGGTACTTTCGGACAATTTGGTACTCCGTCGCCCTAATGATAATCTGCTGATTGACCCGACATCGGGCATTGTGGGAACGGTTATCAATGACCAAGGATGGCCTATCTATTATTTGCGTATCGGTGGTTCAGCATTATTGTTCATACCCTCGCAGCTTGAGAATACGATTGTTCGGGCTATCCCCTATGTGATTGCCGGTCTCGCGGTTGCGCTCGGTTTTAAGGGTGGCTTGTTCAATATCGGCGCAGAAGGACAACTATTTTTCGGCGCGACATTGGCTGTGGCAATCGGTATTTTTTTCACATTACCGGCACCTATTCACATTTTGCTGTTATTGGTCTTGGGGACGTTAGGAGGGATGCTATGGGGTGCGATACCCGGTGCATTGAAGGCATTTACAGGGGCGCATGAGGTTATCACAACAATCATGATGAACTTCATTGCCTTGTTCCTTGTTGATTGGTTGATTAAGTCGCAAGACCCCTTGATTCTTGGCGACCCTAATTCGAGTGCGCCCAAAACGCCCGACCTTGCGACCTCTGCATGGTTGCCCACTTTCGATAATATCGCAGGGCTTTGGTTTATTGTGGCAGGGATTGTCGTTTTCGTGGTTGCTGCGTGGCCTCATCTGGGCATTGGTAATCGTCTACGACAATCAGACGCGGAACGGAAATCCAAAGATGAAACGGACAATGGCTCATTTAATATGACTGTGCTAATACGCCCACTTGTCTATGGCATTGTGACGATTGTTGTGAGTTTTTTCATTCAAGCAGTGACAGTGCAAGGGAACTTACATCTCGGTGTGGTGTTCATGGTGGTTGCTATCTGGTTGACGGATTGGTTCTTAGAACGCACGACACCGGGTTTTGAGTTGCGGACAGTCGGCTTAAACCAACACGCGGCACGTTACGCTGGCATGAATGTTTCGTTTAATGTGATTATGGCGATGGCAATCAGTGGCGGTTTGGCTGGATTAGCCGGGGCTATCGAAGTGAGCGGAAAATCGCATGTGATGTTCCCTGATTTGTTTGCTAATTATGGCTTCGATGCGATTGCGGTGGCGCTGTTAGCACGGACAAATCCTCGCAATATGTTATGGGCTGGGTTGCTATGGGGCGGTTTGCTCTCTGGCTCTAGCATTATGCAAGTTCGAGCGGATGTCTCGCTGGATTTGATTAAAATCATTCAGGCATTGATTATCATGTTTATCGCGGCTGACCAGATTATCCGCTTTATTTGGCGTGTGTCTGAATCGTCAGGGGATGATAAGATGCAGTTTACGACGGGTTGGGGAGGTTAATCACTATGACAACAAGTACACAATCAATGACGACCCCAATAGAGGGTTTCAAGCTGACACGGAAGCGTTCGCTGGCAATTATGTTGGTGATTGTTGGCATTCTCATGGCGTTTTTTGCCATATCGAATTACGACAGTTCTATCACAACCACACTCACGCTTGAAGAAGGGTCAATTGGTGAAGTGACGGCGATTGTCGTTCCTACATTAGTGTTTCTATATGCCGTGAGTGCCTATATGGTAATAATTGGTGGCTTAGGGATTTATGACCCACCGAATATGAAGTTAGTCATCAATGTTCTGATGGGAGTGGGCGGATTCCTCACTTTTATCTCTGTTTTAGTTGCGGCTGCGGCTGGTGGGCGCACCAATATCATTACCATTTTCACAGAGACGTTGCGGCTGGCGACACCGATAGCGATTGGTGCGATGGCAGGTCTCTGGTGTGAACGAACCGGTGTGGTTAATATCGCCATTGAGGGCATGATGTTAGTCGGCGCGGCTTTTGGTTTTACCGCACTGTTCTACATGCAAAATATCTGGGGAATATTCCCACCAGACCAAATCAACATTGCCTTAACCATTGCTGTACTGGTCGCTGTGTTAGCAGGGGGTATTGTTTCTCTACTTCATGCGTGGTTGTCGATTACGTTTGCCACTGACCAAATTGTCAGTGGTACGGTGATTAACATTCTGGCGCTCGGTGTGACAAGTTTCATGCGGCGCGAAGTCTTGTTGTCTACGGATGCAGGGTTAACCCGTTTGCCAGATATTCATATTCCGCTTTTGTCGAAAATCCCGATTATTGGACCTGCTTTTTTTGTTGGCAAGCCAATTTTCTTCACGATGTTTTTTGTCATCATTGCCTCGCACATTATTTTGTTCCATACAAAATGGGGTTTACGAACCCGTGCAGTGGGCGAAAATCCTCATGCGGCAGATACACTCGGCATTAAAGTTAATCAGATGCGCTGGATTAATGTCTTTTTCGCTGGCATGATTGCTGGTTTAGCAGGGGCGTGGTTCTCATTAGAGGCGACGGGACGCTTTACCGATGGCATGACAAACGGCAAGGGCTTCATTTCACTCGCGGCGCTGATTTTTGGTAAGTGGACACCGTTTGGGGCGTTTGGTGGCGCAATGCTATTTGGTTTTTCAGAGACATTGGGTTTCCGCTTCCAAATTGTGGGTGTGCCGATTCCACCGCAATTTTTACAGATGGTACCCTATGTCGTGACAATTGTTGTACTGGCTGGCTTAGTCGGGCGTGCTGAACCTCCGAAGGCAATTGGCAAACCGTATAAGAAAGAATAGATACACTTTATCTGAAATTAGTGAGTTTTGACGTAAGAGCGTGAGGTGTTGCGCTCTTATATCAATTCGGTTCTTTGGAGAATTTATTCATTTCATTTTTTGGTAAACCGTAGAAGAAAGTTAGTCATTATTATCGCTTTTCAAATTCACTTTTTTGTAGACCTTTGATAGTTCAAGCACACAGCCAATTGAGGGTTGAATTTAGTTTCATAAAATATAGACAAAAACTGGTAAATATGGTATATCATCTCTGATGGATAGCTCGTGTAAATCCCTGCTTGAAGGGTAGCAAAGCGCATCAACACGTGGGACATGGGTTGTTCTCAAAAAATCGTGAGAAGCGTAAAAGTCCAGCGAAAATGAGGTTTATGTCTCCAAGCGTCGGTTCGCCGATAAGCCATAGGT
>JAUZRW010000205.1 GCA_030950085.1 Anaerolineae bacterium | reverse complement strand
TTCGGGCTTCAAGAAGATTCTGCCGCTTCCTGACTTGATACATGCTCAGGCTCAACTACTTGATCTTGATTCTTCATGGCAGATGGCTTAACTTTCCCCTATTTATTGAGATGATACCTCGGTACACCGCCAGACCCAATTGGCAATATTGAGCGCACGATAAAATTCATCCGCAAAGTGAAGGCTCTCAATGAAGCAACAGAAATTGTGCTATATATGTATACCCCTGTTGCCGAAATCGACAGTCCCCTCGTGCAAGAAGCGACTGCAGAAGGTTTCACTTTCCCACGTTCAATGGATGAATGGGCAAGCAATGAATGGGCAGAAAAATCTATGCGGCGTAGCCCCGGCACGCCATGGTCAGTAGACCCGATTCGCAATAAAATTCGCAACTTTGAAACTGTGATAAATGCCTTCTACCCGACTGTCACTGATTTACGGCTGCATGGTGCTATGAAAAATCTGCTACGGGTGATGTCTGGTTGGCGTTATCGGCTGGAATTCTACAGCGCACCCTACGAACTCAAAGTGTTGCAAAAGTTGATTCATTATCGCAGACCAGAAACAACAGGTTTTTAGAACCTGACCTAATTGGGCGCAAAGTATCGCGCCCTTAGATACCATTTTACATCATCAAGAATCATATCGACGACTTTTTCACCACGCATTATAACCCTACATTCGCTAACTTTGTCGAATCTTAATAGCGGAGTGTTGTCATCGGAAAATTTGCCCGTTATACTTTGCGAATGTTCACGAATTCACAAACAAAATATATCAGCAAGAAAGTAGGAAAAAGCCTATGAGAAAGTTTTATCGTGCAGGTCTCTTCGTCGCTATCATGGTTTTAGTTGCTGCCTGTGGTACCGTCGCAACGCCGCGCTACGAAGCCGACAATATCATTGCCGAAGCACAAGTTGAAGCGACTCGTATTATTGAAACAGCACAAGCTGAAAGTGACACGGTAGATGTTGAAGCGGTTGCAGTTGAACCAACAGAAGCCCCTACCGAAATCCCACCGACGGAATCCCCAACTGAAATCCCACCAACGGAAGTACCCACCGAAGCTCCTACCGAAATCCCACCGACAGAAGTGCCTACTGAAGCTGAGGCTGATAGTAATGTTAGTGGCATTGAAGCCGAAATTATGGCAGCAGTTGATACGGCTGATGCTACCGCCGGAGAAACAATCTTCTCAGCAACAGGCTGTGCTGCATGTCACATGACAAGCGATATACAGGTGGTAGGTCCCGGTTTGGCGAATGTCTATGACCGTGCTGCGAATCACGAAGATAATCGCCCGGAAGACCAAGATGCCTATGAGTATGTATTCACGTCTATCCGCGACTCACAAGATATTGTTGTAGATGGTTTTCCGCCCTTTGTTATGCCGACTTATCTAGAATCGCAGCTCTCTGACCAAGATATATATAATATCATGGCGTTCCTAGAGCAATTCAGCGATTTGCCAGAATAACGCTTAATGTATATGGGCGGTATGCTTGCCGCCTATATACATTTATAGCGAACTATGACTTATGCCACAGGTTGTCGATTTCCACATCTTCGGGGATGATTAGTGTTTCGCCTTCCATCGTATCCTCACCGAATAAGGGCAGAGCAAAACTCTCGCCAGAGGTAATTGGAAGCGCAAAATAGACGGCTGTACCCACACCTAAGCGCGTTTTGACCTTCATCATACCGCCATGCGCTGCAATGACTTGTCGTGCTAAAGCTAATCCTTGTCCCATACCCGGAACACGAATTACTTGCCCGTCACTATCAATTGGTGTGCCGCGATAGAAAGGCATGAAGATATTAGCTAAATCATCCTCAGAAATACCGACACCATTATCACGCACTCGCATATGGAGCATTCCATCAATCACAGCGCGGATTTCAAGCGTTAGCGCCCCCCCTGATGGGGTGTATTTGATGGCATTATCGACAATATTCCCGATTGCCCAACGTAACCGTGCCTCATCACCGAGTACGAACATGCCCTTTGTTTCAATTATCATGCGTAAGTCAAGGTTCGCTGCTTGGGCAATTTGTCGCCAATCATTTGCGACAGCTAACAGCAGTGTTTGGGCTTGTAGCGCCCGTTGTTTGTGCTGAACATCAGTCGGGTTATACCGTGTGAGTTCGCGCATATCGACTATCATTTTTTGCAATGCCGCCGCGTGACGTGAAATCTCACGCGCAAAGTCTGTCACCATTTGTCCTGTATCATGTGGCGCAGATTGGGCTAACGATGCTAAGGGTTGCTGAATATCGGCAGATAATTGCGTCAACAATTGGTCACGCTTCTGCTCTTTTTGGACTTCTGTCGTAATATCTCGAATGAGAAGGACTGTTCCAATACGCCGTTCGCCTCGTGTCATGACTGCTGCCGCTTGTGCGCTCAACATCTTGCCCTCATGCTCCACTTGCTGAGGATTGCCCAGTGCATAAATCCCCGGTGCTAGTGCGCTGCCAAGAACTTGCGTCACACGCTCTTCAAGTTGCAGCAAAGGATGTTGGAAATCAGGTTGTGTACCGAGTAGCTGACGGGCGCGGTCATTTATCATCACTACTCGCCCATTGTCATCTTGGACTAAGACACCATCAGGCATAGCCTCCATAACAGCCATAAAGTAATTCAGTTCACGGCGTTGCCGACGTAACATCGTATGAAAGTTGTCTTCACGGTGTTTGGTCACAGCCGCATAGGTATCAAGAGCCTGACCCATTGACCCAATTTCATCAACCGCTTTCAAACCCGTTCGCGCTTCTTTCACACCCCCTGCTAACGCCTGTGCCGTTGCCGTTATTTTATCCATACGCCCCGTCATACGCGAAACCGCGATAAAAACCACAATCACACTTGCTCCAGCTAACATTGCCGCAAACAAAGCAATCATTTGCCGCCCGATTTCAGTGGCAAACGGCACATTATCTGCCAACATCGTCCCCATAACACCTAGCGTATTATCCCCAAAATTAAACGGCGTATAGACAATACGATACGGAATATTGGCAATATCCAACGAAGCCTGCGTCGGTTGACCATTTGTTATAGATTGACGAATGATAGCAGGGCTGGTATTGAGCTCTGAGAGGGTTTCGGTATTCAGAGGCACAGTCGTATACAAAACATTGCCATCTGCATTATAAAATGTCAGTTCGGATAAACCGTTTGTATTGATAGCTTCAGCAATCGTCGGTAACCATTGACCGACAAGCACCATACCAACAAATTCACCCTCTATCTGTAGCGGAACAGACACATAAACCAACAAGCCTTGCGTCGTTTGAGATAAACCCGATGCGCCAATTTGCCCCTCATCGAGATACGCTCGCAGTGCTGCTGAGGTACTTAAATCTGTTTGTGTACTGATGGCGTAATCTATCGGCTCACTATTACGAACGCGCAAGATACCTGCAACTTCAATACCAGTTGTATCCGTCACAATGATACTATCGAGTGCTGATGTTCGCGCCATTGCCTCTAGTGATTGATGCAGAGAGTCCGTTTGTTGTGTTTGTATCGCTTCACCAATACCCACCGTGAACGCCACCCGTTGCGCTTCGGAACGCAGCCGTGTGTATTCTTCAACATTACGATTCGCAATTGCTTGACTACTTTGCAGTAAGACATTCTCTTCTGAAATAGAAAAACCACTCGCCAAGCGACTCGCCACCATATAAGCACCAATCATTGCCATAAGCATGATGAGCAATGCTAAAGGAAATGTCATACGCCAACGCAAGGAAATAAAGCGCAGTTTACGAATCTGTCGTCGTCTATTGATATTTGTCGCCATCGGTCTTCGCCAAATCTACACTGTTTCTGACATTATCAGGGTTTGTCCCTACAAAATCTGATTTTATTGTAACCGATATTCCAAAATTGATAACTCAACATGAGGGATAATTCCGTGATTCAAAGGTCAAGGGGTCAACAGGAATATCATTGATACGGGTTTCATAATGCGAATGCGGTCCAGAACTATTGCCTGTACTGCCACTCCATGCAACAATACTACCCTTCCCGACCAATGTCCCTACTTCGACATTGAATGATGTATTATGGGCATAGTAAGTGATATATTGTCCGCTTTGGATAATCACCAAATAACCATAGCCTATCTCGCTCCAATCCGCATACGTCACAGTGCCACTATGAGTCGCTATCACAGGCGTATTGAACGGGACACCAATATCAATGCCACTATGATAACGATGAAAACGCTGTGTCAAAATACCATCGACAGGATTACCCGATGGCGCACAATTATCGCCTGCATAGGGGAGAGTACGCGGCTCTGTACCGGGAACTAAGGTTGCTATTTCCGCTAATGGAGGCAACGGTAAGGGTGGCGAAGTCGGGAAAGGTAGCGGTGTCGGTTGAGCAGTCGGAGCAGCGATTTCAAACTGAGTATCGCCTGTACGCGGAATATAAATCCCAATCGGTTGAATATCAAAGACGCTTATCTCGCCTGTCCCATAATTTGAGGGGCGATAATCCAGCACATTGATAATAGCCGAATCGATACGACTATAACGCTCAATCGGCGACTCTGCCAATGTGGGTATGGGAGAGACAACAAACGGTGTTTCGATAATACGCGAATCGCTTGCTGGCAAGATACCCACTGTTCCAGCCAAATAAACCAGTCCGCCAAGCCCCACAATGAAGAATAACAGCAAAGCCAATATGAATGTTGTTTGGAGTGTTTTCAATAGTTGCCGCATAAACAACAGTATAAAACAAATTGAAATATTATGCTGATTAAGGTTTCATTTTCGTTACAACAGTCGTACTCAATATATTCTATAGAGAAACTGCTGTTGCGAACCATTCTCAAGCTATTGGGGTTATCAATTAGAGAAACGAAAGTACAGTGTTTCAATTTTGGATACAGCAAAATCAAGCAGCGTTTGTACACAATACGCTAATTCTATCAAATAGCCGCTAGGGGTATATCATGGTCGATAACAGATTACATCGGCTATTTCAAACACGAACGACAACGCAAGGCGATGATATATTCGGGCAATACGAAGTCGTTGCAGCGCATCAAACCCTCAATCTGACACCTATCAAGCGTGTCGCTATTCTCACGGAGTCTTTCTTACCCAAGGTTGATGGTGTTAGCAAAACAACCTATCTCACTGTCCGCTACTTGCAAGAAACAGGGCGCGAAGTCCTCATTTTTGCCCCCGATTCATCGGTGCCAAATGTGGGCGATAGCGAAGTCGTTGGTCTGCCATCTGTGACCATGCCTGCCGCAACGGAGACACGAATCGCGCTCCCGATTCCTGCTATTGCCAAGCGCATTGAAGCCTTCCAACCAGATTTAATTCACCTTGCCAGCCCCGCCCTGATGACCGTTGTGGGTATGGCAGTCGGACGCGAACTCAATATTCCTGTGGTTGCCAATTATCAGACTGATTTACCGGGTTATACCGCACAATATGGCTTCCCATTGCTAGAAAATCCGTTACGGTCATGGTTACGCTATCTCCATAATGGTTGTCATGTTAATCTTGTCCCCTCAAAAAGCATGGGCGACACCTTACGAAAGCAAGGTTTCCGTCGGCTTCGTGTTTGGGGGCGTGGCGTGAATCTTGACCGCTTCAATCCACAACATTTTTCTCAGCCGATGCGTGACCGTTTACTGAATGGACGGAATCCCAATTCGATTCTGTGCCTCTATGTTGGGCGACTCGCCAATGAAAAAAGTGTTCATTTGTTGCGAAAAGTTGCCGACATCGAAGGTATTGCCTTAACGATTGTGGGGGATGGTCAGTCCCGCGAAGAATTAGAAACACTATTTGCTGGGACAGGAACATATTTCACAGGCTATCTCTATAAAGATGAACTTGCGACAGCCTTTGCGAGTGCCGATGTCTTTGTTTTCCCCGGCGGTCATGAAACATTCGGGCAAGTTGTGCAAGAAGCGATGGCTTCTGGTTTGGCAACAATTGTCACAAATCAGGGGTCGGTCAAAGATTTAGTGCAAGAAGGCAAAACGGGCTTCATCGTAGACCATAGCACAGAAGGTTTTGCGAAAGCAGCGAGGATTCTCCAAGAAAATCGTGCCTTACTGCAAGAAATATCTGAAAATGCACGTTCTACAGCAGAAAAACACCCGTGGTCGGCGGTGATGGCACAACTCGAAGACTACTACAGAGAAGCTGTTGCTATCAATCAACGCTTTAAGCAAATGTACGGGTATACCTACTATCATCAACCGCTATCGTTTGGCGCAATTAGTCAACGCTTACAAGAAATAACCCGTGAATTTAACAAAACAATCTCATAATACGCTATAGAATATAGGCGAGACTATTTCGCCCTTATATTTCTCTAATTTCTTAGCAAAATCAGCGTATTGTAGCTATTCAAACATCAGGATAATTTCATGGCAGATGACAATGCAGCACAGAAAACACTGGCACTCATTTCGCATGATGGCAAAAAGGCAGATATGGTCGCCTTCGTAATCGAACATAAAGCAGTATTGAGTCGCTATAACTTAGTTGGGACTGGTACAACAGGGAAGATGATTTCGGATAAAACAGGACTTGTTGTACGACGTATGTTATCGGGACCCGTGGGCGGTGATGCACAAATAGCAGCGATGGTCGCAGAGGGCAAGATTGAGGCTGTTTTTTTCTTTGTTGACCCACTCGGCAAACATCCCCATGACCCCGATATACAGGGATTGCTGCGAATCTGCAATGTTCATAATGTGCCACTAGCGACAAATGCGGCAACTGCCGAATATATCATTTCAGCACAGGCGCTCTAAGACGCTAAGAAAATTTGGAATTAGGGGCGCTGCAAAATCAGTTTTTGATAAGCAGCCTGTGTTTCGGGCGCGGGTTCTGCGTTAAAGACATCACGAAGTATTGTTTTTAAGTGCTGATAATGCTGCATCATGGCTTGGTGGTCGCCGAGATGATGGAGTGCGGTCATGAATAAGATATGCAATGGCTCTTGGTAGGGCGCATAGGCGAGTGCCTGATGCACACACTGATGGACAGCATCATATTGATTTTGAAGTAATAATAATTGACTATAATCGCGCACCGCAGCAATGTAATCTCGTTGGATACGTTCGCGTTCAATAGTGAGCCAATCATAATACAGATTATCGAGATACTCCCCTTGATAAAGCGATAGTGCCGTGTCGTAAAATGTGAGAGCCGCGTCTGAGGATACACTACGAGCGCGTTTCAATGCCGTATCGAAGCGGTCAACATCGACATCAAACTGCGGCACATCCAAGCGATAATCCCCAACTTCCGATAAGATGAATTTCTCACGCTCCCCTTTATTCCGTAATGCCCCTCGCATCCTGTATAGCGCCGTATGAAAGCCGCTAATGCTGCCCGTGCCATCTTCCCACAACGCATCAATCGCCCTATCCAAAGCGATAGATTTGTGACGCATCATCACGAAGTAAGCCAGCATATCACGCGCCTTCGCCGATGCAAATGACTTGGCATCAATTTCATGCCCGTGCCGCCATACCTTAAATGAACCCAATGTCTGAATCCGTGTGCGCGTATCGTTTTCCATGATAATCATAGGGACTTGCACAGACGAAGCGGTCAATTGGCGATACACTTGTCGGATAAAGGTATTATCTGGCATTTTCTGAACCAGTGATTCACAAACCAGTAACGCTCGTTCGCGCTGGTCAAGATAAAGTTGGTGCAGCATGGCAGGCTCTAATAATGCCAATGATTGTTGTGAATAATGAACGGCTTGCTCTTGTTGCTGTTCGCGCATTAAAATATAGGCTAGTCCAAAATATGCCATCGCCAACGGCACGCGATATTGCACCGTTTCGCCGATGTTGATTAAGGCGCGGTAGATATTTTTCGCTTCTTCCAGTTGATTATTATCGAGCAGTAAATCGGCTAAAACACTGCGACAGACATACACATCATAGACAATTGGTTCGTTCTCATATGGGGCAAGCGCATGTTCGGCAATATGGCGTGCCTCATTGATGCGCCCTTGTAAAGCTAAGTTTTGTGCCAGAAAGCCGGCTGCCATCACCTGTGAATAGCGTGCGCCGCCAATTTCTTCTGCCAATCGAATCGCGTTTTGTAACGTTGACTCGGCTTGTTCTAACTCCCCTATCCGTGTTAAGACATTGCCCAATGCAGCATAAGCTGATGGCAGTGTTTCGCGTAATTGTAACTCTTGACAAATGTTAATCGCTTGCTGAGTCAGATGCAGTGCCTTATCATAATCTTTTTGATACAGTGTGGGTGTTGCCAATGTAATCAATAGACGCGCTTTTAACGGCGTGTTGCGTTCATCTAAGAGGCGTAGAGCCTTGCGACAGTAGACGATTGCATTTTTCCCATCCCCATGCCACCAGCAAATCTGACCGAGTATCTGTAGCAAACGTGCTTGTTCATAGTGTGAAAATGGCGGTAGCGCATCACGCATCGCACGGTAGGCTTCTTCCGCAAGTTTGCGCCCTTCATCCATCCCCTGCACAAAACCAGCACAACGAGCCATTTGCATCAATGCTGGAACATAAGCAGTTGCACCCAATTTTTTACCCATATCGACTGCTGCTTGTGCGTGGTCATAAGCCGCCTGATACGCCCCTTGCGAGTGCAAAATAGCCGCTAATTCGATGCGACTTCGACACAAAACATATTCATCAGCACTTGCTGAAAAAACTGCTTTCAATGTGGAAATTGCCGACTGCAATTGTCCGGTATAGCGTAAAATCCGCCCCTGTAGCACAAATAATTCCGGTTGTTGATGACGGATTTCATCAGAAAATGAGACTAGGTAATCTTGTAGTTCTTTGAATCGACCCTGCACCAGATAATCATCCGCAAAGTGCAAAAGCATCGTGGCGGCTTGTTGTAGTTCTTTGGCATTGATGAAATGTTGAATCGCTATATCATGTTGCGTCTGCTCTGCAAAATACTGTGCCGCAGCGCGTTGTACCCTCTTATGGCTATCAGGTTGCTGTATCTGAAAACGGCTCAACAAAAAATCACGGAACAAGTGATGATAGCGATACCACTGTCGCTGATAATCGAGCCGCGAAATAAACAGATTTTCGTTTTCCAGTGTTTTTAATATACTGTAGCTATCGTCCAACTTAAGCACAGTCGCACAAGTCTCAGGATTGAGTTCAGTAAAAACCGATGAACGCAGTAAAAAGTCTTGTCGCTCAAGCGGTTGCCGTGTGAAAACCTCATCCATCAGATAATCGAAAATATAAGGTTGTATGCCTGTCAACTGCTCCACCACTTCGGCAGCATTACCATGCTCATTGAGAAGAGTCATCGCCAATTGCAAACCAGCACCCCATCCTTCGGTTTTTTCAACCAACTGCTTAATGAGCATATCCGGCATTGAACGCGATTGTCGCTCTAGCCAGTTTTTTACATCTTTCGTGGAAAAACGCAAATGGTCAGCTTTCAATTCCAAAAGTTGATTCTGCGCTCGCCAACGCGAAAGCGGCAACGGAGGTGTAGAACGGCTGGCAATCATCACACGCATTTTGGGCGGCATATTCTCTAGCAAAGTTGTCACCAAATCATGGACATCGGCATTGTGAATAACATGATAATCATCGAATACCAGCATCCATGATACGTCGGGTTGTTCTAGCAGGTGATTTAATAAGATAACCAGCATCCGCTGAGGCGCAATAGAATCATCCATGCCAACAGCATTGAAGCCATCTAAAAATGTGAGTTGACTCCGCAAGCCATTGACGAGATAAGCCATGAAAGTCGCTGGGTCATTATCGCCACTATCAAGTTGTATCCACACAAGCGGATGGCGATAGTCACGGGTAACAGCCGTCAGCAGTATCGTTTTGCCATAGCCCGGTGGCGCAATCAGCATAATGCGTGCTTTAGACCCTGTGCCACATATGCGCTTAACCAATTCAGGTCGTTCGATATGCGTCGGGCTACGATGAGGAATGAGGAATTTGGTGTGTAATAGTGCTAAATCCATGATATTGACAGTATTTTGCGAGAATTTTGTGCAAATCATCCGCTATGCTTACAAATAGTATTCAACCACGAATGCTTTTTCGGATTGTTGTCGGGGCGTATTGACTTATCGTGCGCCCTAACACATAAAATTTTGTGGATTATTGATGAAAATTTTCATCCATTCTTGTGAGGTAAGATAACATGAAGTCCAAAGTAATGCTAATTATCGTGCTTGCTTTGTTGTTGGCATTGGTCGGCACAAGTGCAGCACAGAGTACAACCGTTTTACGTGTCGCTTCAACGGCGGGCGTAACCACATGGGATCCGGCGCTTTCATTCTCGACTGAGGCGCTGTATATGGCAAACATCTATGAAACACTCGTGCGCGTTAATGCACCGGGCGCGGATAGCGAAATATCACCTGTTTTGGCGACAGATTGGTCAAGCAGTGAAGATGGTTTAACATGGACATTCAACCTGCGCGAAGGTGTCCTTTTCCATGACGGCGCTCCCTTAACTGCCGATGCTGTTAAACGCTCCATTGACCGTGCCAAAGCGATTAGTGGCGCATCATTCATCTGGTTGCCACTAGAAAGCATTGATGTGGTTGATGACTTGACCGTACAATTCAATTTGTCTTATCCAGCCCCCTTGCCGCTTATTTTGGGTTCAACTTACGCCGCATGGATTGTTAGCCCGACTGCGCTAGATGCCGTTGATGCCGATGAAACTTACTTTGAAGCCGGTGTTGCAGCCGGAACGGGTCCCTATATGCTGGCAGATTACACACCGGATGCCGAAGTTGTTTTAGCACAACATCCCGATTATTGGGGTGGATGGTCAGACGGGCAATTTGAAAACATACTTATCAGCATTGTTGCCGATGCTGTCACGCAAGAGCAATTATTACGCGGTGGCGAAGTTGATTTAGCTCTGCGTATGCCCCCCTCAAGCTATCAATCATTTGTCGATGATGAAGCCTACAATGTCGCAACAGAGACTACTCTATTCAATTATGTTGGCTTCCTAAATGTACTGCGTGCGCCGCTTGATAACCAAGCATTCCGCCAAGCACTATCTTACAGTGTCCCCTATGAAGATATGATTGCTGTGGCTGTCGAAGGTTTAGGCACACAGGCTCGTGGACCCGTTCCGGATGGTGTTTTCCCATTCAGTGAAGATGTTCCACAATATAGCTTTGACCCTGACGTGGCACAACGACTACTTGAAGAATCGGGCGTTGACCCCAGCACAGTCACGCTTCGTATGACTTATGCTGCCGAAAACACGATTGAAGAAAGCATGGCTCCCCTATTGAAAGATGCTTGGGAAGAAACACTCGGTATCACTGTAGAAGTTGAAGCTATTCTCTTCGGGCAACAATGGCAAGAAGCGAAAGCTGACCCTGCTGCCGCACAAGATATTTTCTTACTCTTGTATTGGCCCACCTACAGCGATGCGGGAAGCGACAATTTATTGTCAATGTTCCGTAGTAGTGAAGCCCCTTTCTTCAACTTGAGCTATTGGGCAAACGAAACCTTTGATACATTAGTCGATGATGCGATTGTTATTTCTGGCACAGACCCTGATGCGGCGCAGGCAATGTACACCGAAGCGATGACCTTATTGGTAGAAGATGCACCCGGTCTCTTCTTTATGGATGTCGGCACATGGTATGCTGTCCCGACGTATCTTGATGGCTTCGCATATAATCTAAATTATCCGTTCTCGATTGACTTCTATGCGATAACATTGGCGCAATAATATCGAGACCATCTAATTTCAAATTGAAAATCGTAGGGGAGTGCCTAATGCGGTTCACCCCTACAGCTTTGGATAGTTTTGTGAAAACCCATTATTACATCCCTTGACTATTTGAAACAAGAAATTCAAGTGTTGGTTTAGGAAAATACTTCTGTGCGGAAACTGGAATACACCTTACGTCGTTTGTTGCTGTCGCTCGGTGTGCTAATTGGCATGACCATCGTAACATTTGTCTTGACTCGCGTTGTGCCATCGAATCCGGCAGCACTGTATTTGGGACAACGCGCACGCCCAGAGCAAATCGAAGCGATTACACAAGAACTTGGTCTCGATGACCCACTTCCTGTGCAATATATTCGCTATATGAACGACTTACTGCATGGCGACTTAGGCGACTCGCTGGCAACCAAACGCCCCGTAACCAAAGAAATATTGTCACGTATCCCAGCAACGGCTGAGTTACTGGTGACAGCCATTGTGATTGCTATTTCTGTCGGGATTCCACTTGGCGTATTTTCAGCACAATTACATGGCAAGCCTGCTGATGTGGGTGTTCGTACTGTGAGCATTATCGGGGTTTCCATTCCGCAATTCTGGCTCGGCTTGATTCTACAATTGGTATTTGGCTTGTGGGTGGGCTTGTTCCCGATTGCAGGGCGCGTCGATAGTACCTTACGTTTTTCTAGCCCCATTGAAGACATCACGGGCTTATTTGTACTAGATACATTTATCACAGGCAATTGGATTGCTTTCAAAGATGTTTCACTGCATTTGATTTTGCCAGCAATCACATTAGCGGCTTATCCCATTGGGCTGATTGCGCGTATGACCCGTGCCACGATGATAGAAGTTTTAGGGCAAAATTATATCCGCACCGCAGAGGCTTACGGCATTGCACGGCGTATGATTGTTTATGTGTATGCCCTAAAAAACGCTATTATCCCGACTCTGACTGTGATTGGTCTCACTTTCGCCTATTCACTAACAGGGGCATTTTATGTCGAAATTATTTTTAATTGGCCCGGATTAGGCTTATTTACAGCACGCTCATTTCTCAATCTCGATTTTCCGGCAATCATGGGCATAACGCTATTTGGCGCTACGGGCTATATCATTATCAACTTATTGATTGATTTATTGCAAGCCTACCTCGACCCACGAGTGAGTTTAGATTAGGATTTTGAATGTCGTTGTCTCGATTATTTCTTGGTAAACGGGGAGAAGAGCCACCCGATAACGATTTTGACCCGTCACTTGTGCAACGTAGTGGGTGGGCGCATACACTGTATGTCATTCGGCGTGATGTGCTGGCAATGTTCAGTGTGCTATGGATTGCTGCGATGCTGATTAGCGCGATTGCTGCACCACTACTCGCCCCCTACCCTGAACAAGGCGCAGGTCGTAACAATGTTGATGACCGTCTCTTGCCGCCATCGACACAATACCTACTTGGCACCGATGAACTAGGACGCGATGTTCTCAGTCGCTTAATTTATGGCGCACGTCCGGCAATGTCATCCTCGTTAGTTGTGGTGGCTGTGGCAGTCCTCATCGGCACACCGTTAGGCGCGATTGCTGGCTATTTCGGCGGCTGGGTTGATGAAATCATCATGCGCTTCACAGACTTATTTTTAGCGTTTCCGTCACTCTTGCTGGCAATGGCGATTGTCGCTTTACTGGGACCCAGTTTAATGAATGCGGTGATTGCCCTCGTTGCTTCATGGTGGCCTTGGTATACAAGACTTGTTCGTAGTACAACCCGTAGTTTACGAGAACAATATTTTGTCGAAGCAGCGCGTTCGATTGGCGTGAGTGATGCAATGATAATTTGGCGACATATCTTGCCCAATACGATTACCCCTATTCTTGTGCAATCCACGATTGATATTGGCACTGTCATTTTGGCGACAACTTCACTGGCATTCATCGGGCTAGGGACACAAGCTCCAAATGCTGATTGGGGCTTGATGATTGAGGGCGCAAGACAATTTTTACGGCAAGCGTGGTGGTATAGCATTTTCCCCGGCGCGGCAATTTTTTTGACTGTGCTGGCGTTTAATTTACTGGGCGATACATTGCGCGATATTTTTGACCCACGCCAATATAGATAACCCATAACCATGAAACCATTACTCGATATTCAAAATTTGCACATTGCATTCGATACCTCTTGTGGAAAATTGCGCGTCGTCAATGACATTTCGCTTGTTATTGAGGAAGGTCAAATATTTGGACTGGTGGGCGAAAGCGGCTGCGGTAAGTCGGTCACAAGTCTGGCGATATTGCAACTCATTCCCAAGCCGGGACACATCACACACGGGAAAATTCTCTTTCGTGGTGATGATTTGTTGGCAAAATCACAACGCGAGATGCAACAAGTCCGTGGCGGCAAAATCGCTATGATTTTCCAAGATCCGTTTACATCACTGAATCCGGTATTCAAAGTTGGACGGCAGTTGCTAGATGTGATTCGGCAGCATCATAAAATCGACAAAAAAGAGGCAAAAAAGCGTGTCCTCTCAACACTTGATTCTGTCGATTTGCCCGATGTGGAGCGTATTTTTGAGAGTTATCCTCATGAACTTTCCGGTGGACAACAGCAACGTGTCATGATTGCCATGGCGCTCATCTCAGAGCCAAGTCTCATTATCGCCGATGAACCAACAACCGCACTAGATGTCACGATTCAAGCACAAATATTGCGCTTGCTACGTCAACTTTGTGATGAACGCGGTATATCCATTTTGCTGATTACACATGATTTAGGTGTGATATCAGAAGTTTGTGACAAGGTGACTGTTCTCTATGCTGGCGCAGTGGTCGAGACTGCATCGACAGACGAATTACTGGCAAACCCTCAGCATCCCTATACACAGGGCTTACTCGCTGCTATCCCACAATCTGCACAAAAAGGTCAAGCACTACAAGCTATCGCAGGAGTCGTTCCTGCCAATCCGGGCGCGATAACAGGTTGTGTTTTTGCATCGCGCTGTCCGCATGTCTATGATCGATGTGAACACAAGCCATCACTCTTTACGATAGGCGAAAATCATCAGAGCGCCTGTTTCTTGCAAGAAGAGGTGACACATGGATAAGCAAGCATTGGTCACAGTACGCGGATTGGTCAAACATTTTCCATTGCCGGGTGGTTGGCTAAGCGGTAAACGGCGGATTGTTCAAGCACTCGATAACATCAATCTTGATATTGTTCAGGGTGAAGTATTAGGACTGGTCGGAGAATCGGGTTGTGGCAAAACGACACTCGGACGGTGTATCTTGCAATTAATTCGTCCAACAGAGGGCAGCGTGCAATTCGATGGCGATGAACTCACCCAACTGCGCGGTGACACCCTACGCCGCAAACGCGCTCATATGCAAATTGTTTTTCAGAATCCGTTAGTCTCACTGAGTCCACGGCGCACAATTCAGCAATCATTGACCGAGCCGCTATCAACTCATCATATGCCGCGTGAAGAATGGATGCCGCGTATTGACGCGCTAATGCAGCGTGTCGGACTCGGTATACAACATCTTGACCGTTATCCACATGAACTTTCCGGCGGACAGTTGCAACGAGTTTCGATTGCTCGTGCGCTTCTGCTAGAACCCAAATTGCTTGTTCTCGATGAACCCACATCAGCATTGGATGTTTCCGTACAAGCGCAGATTATCAATTTACTGGATGAACTACGGCGTGAAATTGGTCTCACCTACCTTTTTATCTCGCATGATTTAAGTGTCGTTGAACATCTGAGTGACCGTATTGGCGTGATGTATCTCGGCAAATTAGTCGAAATCGGTAATACAGAACAAATCATGAAGCAGCCGTCACACCCTTACACTAAAGCACTGTTACAATCTGTCCCACGAGTGGGGTCACGGCGGATGCACGAAGCCCCTCTACTAGAAGGCAATGTACCGAGTCCCATTAATCCCCCGTCGGGTTGTCGTTTTCATACGCGATGCCCTATCGCTGAGGCAATCTGTCAGCAATCTGAACCTATCTTAGAAGCAACGGGCGCTGCACAGTGGGCGGCGTGCCATCTGACAATCAAGGAGACATTATGAGTCGCTTATTTGGTATTGCTGGAATACAGATGGAGGTCGTCGCATGGGATGAAGAGGCGACTATCGCCAAAATGCGCCAGATTATCCACAGTACAAAAATGAGTTTCCCGTGGGTTCAGATGCTTGTTTTTCATGAATTGTGTCCGTCGGGATTAGTCCAATTCGATGCCAAACCAGACCCCGAAACATGGAAACGCATCGTACAAGCGATTCCCGGTACTATTACTGATGCGCTGTGCCAGATTGCCAAAGGTGAAAACATATGGCTAATTCCCGGCTCAATGTACGAGCAAGACGGCGACAAAATCTACAATACTGCCCTCGCTATTTCACCGGAAGGTAAGATTGTTGCCAAGTACCGTAAAATCTTCCCGTGGTATCCTTTAGAAGCCGAGACTGTTCCGGGTAATGAATTTTGTGTGTTTGATATCCCGGATGTCGGGCGTTTTGGGCTAACGATTTGCTATGATATGTGGTTTCCTGAAGTGGTGCGTGCGCTTGTCTGGCAAGGGGCTGAGGTGATTCTACACCCCACGATGACACCGACATCTGACCGTGATATAGAATTGGTGCTGAGTCAGGCAAATGCCATTATGAACCAGTGTTATTTTATTGATATCAACGGCGTTGGTCCATGGGGTGGCGGCAAGTCGATGTTGGTTGACCCTGATGGGCGTATTTTGCAACAAGCGGGTACAAATGAAACCATTCTCACCGAAATCATTGACCTCGATAAAGTCACCCAAACCCGTGAATTTGGGACGTTGGGACTGGCACAAACTTTGAAACAAATGGGACAGACCGATATTCAATTCCCACAATATCAGAATCATTTTGGCACAGGTCGGCTTTATGAGACACTTGGAAAAGTGCAACAAGTGACCAATCTGAAAACATCGACTTAGCTCTACAAATATTCCAGAGTCCACAAACAACGTCAGTTCGATAAGAATACAGTAAAATCTTATGCTTATCACTGTCATGAAAGGTGTCAAATGAACGTATTGGTCATGATTAGTGGTGACTACGACAATAAAATCATGAATATGCCAAAGGCAAAACGCTTACTAGACTGGCAGCCACTCACACGACCCACAAAATAGCTATTTTAGAAGTTACGCACTTGCGTACAAAAATTGTAGGGGCGTATCCGCGTGTGCGCCCGAAAATAACGGTCAACTGCGTAAGTCCTATATTTTATATATAACCAGAATAAGGGGATAAATGAGGCATTTCTGTAGCATTGTTCCCTCTCATTCATTGCGTTCAGCGATGCGAACAGCCAGTGCGAGGAAAGCACTTGCCATCATGACTTGTAGCAGCGTAACCAGCAGCAATAATCCGCCGATAAATACGCTATAGGGGATTTCTGCCCACATTTGCCCCGTCTGTGTGAGTTGTGTTAATGTCAGCCCCCAATCGCCAAAAACAGCAAAGCCACTACTCAAAAGCCACGCCGACGTTGAATCAAGTGCCAATAAATCATTCTGGAATTGCAGCATCAGCAACAACAATAGTACCGTTGTTCCCACACGGAAAATAAGCACAAGTACCTGTAAAATACCCGACAAAGCGCGATTCCGTATCGTGGATGAAATTAGCAAACCCAGTGCCACATCAACACCCGTCGCTGTAATCGGCATCAGCACAATCGCTGTCATCAGACCTGCGAGTAAAATCACGCCAAATTCTAAGGGAACAGAGGGGGTGCTACGAGTCGTCAAGATATCGAGATATTGTCCCTGAAAAGAGGTTAATTCATAGAGAATCGCCATCACCAGCACAATCCGCGCCAGCATGACCGACACCAGCAAGCCTCGCAAGCGATAAAATAGCACAGAAATCCAACGTGTCCGCAGCGAAATTTCCGTTCCCATTTCAGTTGAACGCAGATTATCCCATGTTTGGCGACGACGTTCATCACTGATAGCGTTGACACCCATCGACAAACCCGCCACACGCAAAACGACCTGTAAAATCAGTATGGGATAAAATAAAATGCGCCAAATATCGACAGTGTACGGCATTTGCAATCCGCGCTGAAAACCATCGGTGGTGATGGCATAGCCTATCAGCAGCAAAAATGCGAATATTAACGCCCAGCCACTCATCCGCACCAGTCGGGCGCGAGATGTCAAATGAGGTTGGTTACGGACAATCTCATAGCGCAATAACGGATTTTCTCGTTTTGCCCAATTCGGTACATCTCCAAAAATGCGCTTAATCATAAGTTATCAACTCGCCGATATACTTTTCTAGTTTTTGAATCTCACTTTGCCAGTATCATCTCAATAAATAGGGGAAAGTTAAGCCATCTGCCATGAAGAATCAAGATCAAGTAGTTGAGCCTGAGCATGTATCAAGTCAGGAAGCGGCAGAATCTTCTTGAAGCCCGAAATACGATCAGCAAGATATTGGTG
>JAUZRW010000204.1 GCA_030950085.1 Anaerolineae bacterium | reverse complement strand
CAAAAAATGCTCCTGAATAAGTTTCAATAGTTCAGAGCCGATTGTAACGACTGTTAACCGAGTGGCGCAAGTGCAGTATAGATGATAACTTGCATTAGGCAGGGAGAGTCAGTTGTTGATGGCGTGGTAGCGAGAGCGTAAATGTACTGCCCTGATGATGTTGCGATTCAACGGATAATGAGCCGCCATGTGCTTCGACAACTGTTTTTGCCACGAACAACCCTTGTCCTAAGCCACGCGGGTCTAACTTTTTACCGCTTTCTGTTCGCGCTTCGCCACGATAAAACAGATTGAAAATATTCGGCAAATCTTCGTCTGAAATGCCAACACCTGTATCGACAACTTTGATGGTGATTTCTTGCGGATTGCTACGGTTGATGCCTGCCATGATAACAATATGATTATCGGGTTCGCTATATTGTGTGGCATTGCGGACTAAGTTCCCGATTGCCCATGTTAAATGCTTATCATCGCCCTTGATTTCTAGGGCTTCAGTATCGCGTAGCATGACCGTAATATCGAGTTTAGCATCTTTAATATCACCCGAAAAATCGTTGACTACATTCCAGATAAGGTCTTCTAGCAGGAGTGTATTTTGCTTTACTGAGAAATTGCCACTGGTCATTGCCGACATATCTAACATTTCGCGCACCATACGGTCAAGAATGTCGATATTACGACCAATCATTGTCAGCATTTTACGATTAGGGGTTTTGCCTTCTGGTGTATTGAGCAAGATTTCGCTGGCAACGCGCATTGGGGCGAGGGGGGTAATCAATTCGTGCGAAATATGTGTGACGAAACTATCTTTCATACGCGCTGCTAAGGCATCTTGTGTGACATCGCGCAGAATCATCACTGTACCAATACGTTCCCCATGACTATCTTTTACGGCACAAATTTGTGCGCCTAAAACACGGTCTTCTATCTGGACACGTTTTGGCTCACCGAGTAATGCTAATTCTGAACCAATCGGTTCCATAGTACGATGGTGATTGAACAATACCCCTAATTCCGAAGTCCAGAAGTTGCGTTGATTCCCTAACAAAATACGCGCCGTATCGTTCATCATAATGATACGACCTTCATTATCTTGCATAATGATTCCTTCGCTGATATGGGTGAGGATGCCATGTAATCGCTCGACCTCAATATCACGGGAATCGATCATTTGTCGCAAACGCCGATTACGTCGTGCCATTTGTTGCACTTGTTCTGTGATTTCAGCAACGGCTGCTTGGCGTTTGGCTTGTTTATTTTTGCTCGTCAAACTTTGATACAAGCGGCTAAACAGATTCTCAGTTGCCATGCCTAAGTGATGGACACGCTGAATAACCGCACTGATATCGTCGCTCTGGCTAGGGATGGGTTGTGTCATATTCTATGTCTTCTTACTGTTAATCACATCTTCCAGAATTTGCTTAAGTTGCATAAAATCCGGTAGCGGTTTATTGATAATATGGTCAACACCCGATTCATGTTTCATCTGTTGCATCTCATCTTGCGTCAAGATAAAAGCAGTCATCAGGACAATCGGAATGTCTTTTACCTGTGCTGTTTCACGAATCCGTTTTGCAACCTCATCGCCACGATAGCCCGGCATCCGAATATCCATCAAGGCAAATTCTGGCAAAGGACTGGTATATTCACCCGATTCGACTTTATCAAGAAAATCCCATGCTTTCTGCCCACTTTCAAATTGCATTGGCGTATGTCCCCATGCAGTTGCCATTGTGGACACCAGCATCCGAATATCCGCCTCATCTTCTGCGATTAACCAGTGCAAGGGGCATCCTCCATCTCATCATCAATCAATAATACAATTTTATTTTTCTGCATAGCATCATTATACAGGATTTATTCAATCAACCCCACATTAGGCTAGAGCTAATTTTGCGTAAATGGGAAGTTAGAAGTATCATGAAGCTAGAGTGGGTTGACATTGCAAACTTAAATTGAAAAAACATCACAACTCCATTTATAATGGTTGGTATAAAAATGACAAGATAATCTGTTTCTTGTACTGAGCGGATGAAAGGTGGTAAGGCATTTGTCTACATGGATGGTTGTAGAAGACGAACCGGATATTTACGAAGTCCTGCTCGCAATGTTTGAAATGTGGGGCATTGAGGGCGTTGCTTTTGTCGATGGTGAAGAAGCAGTTGCTTGGATTGAGGATGTGGATAACACGCGCTTCCAAGGGGAATTACCAGAACTCGCATTGTTAGATATTCGCCTACCGGGTGAAATTAATGGTGTGATGGTTGGGGAACGCTTGCGAAAAAGCCAGATTCTCGGAGAAGTGTCAATTGTGTTGACGACAGCGTATCAATTGACAGATGAGGAACAAGAAGAGGCGATTTCTAAAGCGGGTGCTGATTTGTGGCTGCCAAAACCGTTGCCAAAATTTAGCGAATTACAGGGCATTCTCGAAAAAGTGATTGCTGAACGGCGTGCCAAACGAAATACCAAAAACGGCAAAGATGGCAAAAAGTCTGAAGTCGATACTCTTGACGAAACCACATAGGATAGGGACATGCAGAACATTGTTCCAGCGCGCTCGCTAGCACGGCGTTCGCGCAATTTGTTATTGGGTGCTGTACTCATCATTTTGTTGGGTATTTTGCTGATTGTCGCCAGTGTTTTCATGCAAACTGTGCGTCTTGTCGTACCGAGTAATCCCAACTATAGCCTATATACTTTTGCAACATCAGCATTAGCATGGCTAGGCGGCTTATTGATTTTGCTGGGTATTGTGATGGTTATTCGGGCAGTGACTTGGAAGCGCGATAATATTTTGGCACAACAGATTGCGGATGCCCTAGATGATTTTCTGGATAAGAAATATGTTTATATTCGTAACCTGAGTCGCTTTGCTATCGGTTATGTAGATGCTGTATTGGTGGGTCCGCCGGGTGTACTTGTCTTTCGTATCACCCAAAAGGGTGGGACATTTTACAATAAGGGGCAATATTGGTTGAAGCAAAAAGACAAAGATGATTGGCAATCATTACGCTGGAGTCCTACCAAAGAATGTGTCGATGACATCAAGAAAATCCGCGAATTTCTAGCAGCAAGGGGTTTAGAAAGTGTGCCTGTATTCGGTGTTGTTGTTTTCACAGAAGAAGCCCCCGAAACACGAGTCACGCTAGAAAACCCGACTGTGCCTGTATTACAACCGCGTGAATTGTCGTATGGCTTGGTGGATACGTATCTGTCCAATACGAAACGCATCGACATCCCCACTGTCACTCGTGTTGTGAACATTCTCTACGAATAGAGGGTTTCCCATGCCGACAACAATATTACAAGCCACGGTTGGGGCAGGCAAAACAGAGGCAGCACTCGAACGCCTCTCGTCGCTGCTTCATGACCGTCAACGCCCTTTTGCGAAAGCGTGGATTTTGTTAGCCACAAAACGACAGGAAGTCGGTTTTCGTCAACGCTTAGTAGACTTAAAAGAGCATGTAGTCTATTTCAATGCGGAATTTTTCAATTTTTACGAAGTCAATGCCCGTATTCTCAACCTCGCAGGTATCCCCCAACGACGAATTCAAGAGTCAGCACGTTTTGCTTTGATACGAAAAATTTTGCAAGATATGTTGGATGAGGGCAAATTAGAAACATTCAAACCGATTGCCAAGATCTCTGGTTTTTTGCGTGTTATCGCCGATTTGATTTATGAACTTAAGCAAAATCGTGTTGTACCTGCGGTCTATCAACGGGCAGCGATGACCCAAAAAGACCGCGAACTAGCTGAAATCTACGCGATTTATCAAGATTTAATGCACAAACATCATCTGGTTGACATAGAGGGCGAAGGTTGGTTAGCGTTAGCGACTGTCGAAGCGCAAGAAAATCTCGCAAGTCATGTTGATTTGCTATTGGTAGATGGTTACGACCAATTCACACCTGTTCAAGCAGCGATGCTGGCGGCTTTATCGAAGCAAGTCAAAGAGGTGGTGATTACGCTCACGAAAGCACCGGGCGATAATCAGGATGACCCACAAAACCAGATAGGATTGCGTTTTGAGAGAGCTTATGAGCGTCTAATGGAGTCGCATCGACAGATAGGCGCAGAGATTTTTCGCAGACTTGAACCTGAACCTGTTGTCCCAAAACACACCGATTTATTGACCTTGTGTCAAACGATTTTTTCTGGTGATGAACCTGTCATGATGCAAGGGGCAATTCTGATGTTAGAAGCCCCTGAACTAATACAAGAAGTCGCGGCGGTGTTGCGCGAGGTCAAACGTTTGATGCTAGAGGGTGTCAGACCAGATGACATTTTAATTGCCTTGCGAGATTGGTCTCGTTATCACACATTTTTTGATATTTATGCACGCTTATATGATTTACCCTTGCTCTTACATCGTGGGGCAGCGATAGCCCAGAATCCGGCGATTACGGTGTTGATGAATCTATTGGCACTACCCGGCAAAAACCCCGATGCAAATACAGCTTTTCGGCGGCGCGATTTGCTGGATGTTCTGCGCTCGCCTTATGTAATTGTCCCTGGCTTTGATGCTGATACGATTGATTTATTAGAGCGTGTCAGTCGAGATAAACAGGTTTTAGGAGGTCGTCAAAATTGGATGGATGCCATTCAAGCGGCGGCAACAGGGTATTATGATGAAGAAAATGATGAAGATGTTGAGCCTCTTTTAACCGCGCAGCAAGAGTCGGATTTGTCAATTGCCTTAGAAGATTTTTTCGTGCATATCATAGCGCAGCGTAGCGATACACTCTTAACCTATGTGACATGGTTGGAAAACCTCATCGGACAAGATACACTCGAAAACCCTGATGATGAGCCTGATGAACCGCAGCCGAACGCCCCCTATACCCTGAATATGCCGCGCTGTATTCGGGCAATTGCAGGTGATGATGATATGGAGCGCATTATCGTTCGGGATGTCGAAGCGTTGAATGTGTTCAAAGATTTTTTGCGTGGGATGCTTTCGACACAAGAATTTTTGCGGACGGCTTTGGGAGATAGACCATCTATTGTAGACTGGACAACCTTCTATGATGATTTGCAATCCGGCGTAAAGAATGCAACGGTCAAGCAACGCAATCCAATTCGCTCTGGTCGTGTATTGGTGACAACAGCAACAGAAGCACGGGGCTTGCCGCATGACCATGTTTTCATATTGGGGCTTTCCGAAGGGATTTTCCCAGCAGAGATTCCCGAAGACCCGATTTACCTTGATAGTGAACGGGCGAATCTCAAGCAGGCGGGGGTATTCTTAGAAACGGTTGCTGAACGCGCTGATGACAATGGCATTTTCTATGAGTTGATTAGCCTTCCGCGCCAATCGTTGACTTTATCACGCCCGACTATTCGTGAGGGAAAATCGTGGGTTGAGAGTCATTTATGGCGCATGACACAGGCTGTATTTTCTAACCTAGTGCCGCGTCGTTATGGGATTGGTGAGGTTGTCCCGACACACGAAGTTACATCGCTTGATGAAGTTTTCTTAGCTGTGGCGAATGGCTTTGAACAAGACGGTCTCGCGGAAGATAAACAAGTGATTTACGCATGGTTGCAAAGCGATGATAGTGTTTTTCCGTATTGGAACAACATTGGACATGGACGCGCTACTGAAACACGCCGTTTATCGCGCAAGCCACATGATGAATATAGCGGACAAATTCGTCATCCCGATTTGCTAGAATTTGCTCAAGAACAGGTTGGCAAGCGCCGTATCTGGAGCGCCTCGCAACTCAATGAGTACGCGACTTGCCCCTATCGCTTTTTTGCACACCGCTTGCTACGCTTGGATGCCCTGAAAGAACCCGAAGAGGGCATGAACGCCCTGCAATTGGGGTCTGTGAATCATGCGATTCTGGAAGCAACCTATGGCGAACTCGCAAGAGGTTCTTATGCTATTGTCCCTGAGCATCTTGATGAGGCACTCGGCACACTGCACGAAAAAGCTCAAGCCATTTTCAATCGTGCGCCACAAGATTATGGTTTTCGCCCCACAGTTCTATGGCGTGAAGAGCAATCTGTCATTTTGCAACAATTAGAACAACTTATTCGTGCCGATTTTTCGGCTGAATCGCCACTCAATAAATTTGGTAGCCCTCGTATGCCCTTCAAATTAGAGTTGAAATTTGGCTTAGGCGATTCGCAGCCGGCGCTGATTGGCATTGAAGATAAGATTATGCGTGTGCGCGGTGCGATTGACCGTATTGACCGTGTAGGCGATAAGTTGATTGTGATTGACTATAAAACAGGGACAACAAAAATTGAAAGCAAAGAAATAGCCGCAGGTCGCAATTTCCAGATGATGGTCTACTTGCTGGCATTGGAATACATCATTACACAGAACAAATGGCACTATGAGGTGGCAGGAGGTGCTTTCTGGCATATTCGCAATCAAGAGGTCAGTGGTCTTTTACAGGTTGATAGTGCAATTGAAGATAATGAAGCGATTGAAGCCGGGATGCAGCATCTATCGCGCTATCTTGATAATATGCAGCAGGGCTACTTTGCCGAACAACCACCCAAGATTGAAAAAGGCAAATGTGTCTCTTACTGCGATTTTTATCAACTCTGCCGCCTAGCCAATACACAGCAATACAAACGAGATTAATTGATGACGATGAAATTTGAAGACCAATATTTTGGCGTTCTGCGTGCGATTGAAGAAGCGATTCATGCGAGTGACGAACAAGTTCCTGAATTGGCTGATTTTAATGTGGCGAAGGTGCTTGATGGCTTGATTCGATTGTATACAGCCGAAGAACGGGCAAAGCGTGACCCGAAACTGAATTTCAGTTCTCGCGAAAGTAATTTGGCAGAGCGAGTCAAGCAAATTTGTGAACTGCATCTAGGGCGTGATGCCGATGTGCCGATTGGTGCTGCTGCCATTACTATCACGGAAATGATAGCCTGTCTTAAGCGTATTCGGCGCTCTGTCTCACAAATGGGCGGCAAGGGACGGCGCAGTTACCTTGAATTTCTCACAGAATTTTTCAATGAATAGATATAAACTCTATGGCGACAAGTTTTGATTTTACCGAACAACAAAAGAGCGCGATTCTAACCCACGACAAAAACTTGATTGTGGTGGCTGGTGCCGGGCCAGGGAAAACTCGCGTATTGGTCGAACGCTATCTCAAATTATTAGAGGCGAATCCCACTTGGTCTCTCAATGCCCTCGTTGCGATTACCTTCACCCGTGAAGCGGCGCTCGAAATGCGGAATCGTGTGCGTCAAGAACTTGAATCACACCTACATAACGCCCCGACTCTTGACGTGACACAACGCTGGTCAAAATTACTGGAACAGATGGATAGCGCCCGTATTGATACGATTCATGGTTTATGTGCCACGATTTTACGGGCGAATGCTGCCGAAGCGGGCATTGACCCACGTTTTGAAGTTTTAGAACCCATTGATGGGACGGCACTCTTAAGCGATGTGATTGATGGTGTCTTACGAGAATTAGTCAGCGATTCTGACGATGACACAGCAAAGTTATTCGCAGAATACGACATGCGTGCCATCCGAACGGTGCTGTCAAACCCCGATATTTTAATGGCAGATTTGGATGATATGCCCACTAATGCCGACGAGATTTTTCAGCTATGGGAAGAAGATTGGGTAGCAAATTATGATGCTAACCGTCAGCGATTAAAAGAAGACCCTCAACTCGGTGTGGCATGGGATTGGTCGCCCCCTTCAGTACCGAGTGATGACAAAGTTATGGCTATTTATCTCAGATTGGATGAGGAGTGGGAGTCCTTTTTTGAAGGGACTGTCTCAGAATCTTGTGCTGCGCTGGATAATATGCAGCAGGCGATTTCACTCAGAGGTGGTAAAGCTGCGAATTGGGGCGGTAAAGAGATTCTTGCTGAGGCGAAAGAGAATCTCGGTGTAATACGGGATTTGCTCAAAGCATTTAGAAAACGGGTGGATGAACCGCCCAACGAAACGGATAAACGGGCTGCTGAAATGCTGGTGCGCTGGTATCGCCTGATTGCAAAAGTACGTGATGCCTATCAAGCAGAAAAAGAGGCACATAGTTATCTCGATTTCAACGATTTAGAAGCCCAAGCTGCCCACTTATTGAACACCAAATCCGCAGTACGAGACCGCTATCAAGGGGTGGAATTTAAGCAACTACTCGTTGATGAATTTCAAGATACCAATGAGTCACAGTGGAAAATTGTTACATCGCTGGCAAATATTGATGATGATGTTGCCTTGGTAACTGCTCAGGGGTATTGTAACGGAAATTGAGAAAAGATGGTACAATCTGAAACATGAATGAGATACGCGAGCAATTGAGACAACTGAATAAAGAACAACTGATTGACATCATCTTGGAGATGCGTGGGCAGATTG
>JAUZRW010000203.1 GCA_030950085.1 Anaerolineae bacterium | reverse complement strand
CCAACGAGCCAAGATGTACCAGATGGCTGGGAAGTATTAGATATTGGGCCCGAATCAGTCAAAGCCTTTAGTAATGTGTTGGCAGATGCAAAAACGATTGTCTGGAACGGTCCCATGGGTGTCTTTGAAATGCCTAACTTCGCCAAGGGAACATTTGCCATCGCGGAATTGTTGGCAAAATTGACAGAAGAAAAAGGTGCAAAGACTATTATTGGTGGTGGAGATTCGGCAGCCGCGGCGGAACAATCCGGTCTTGCGGATAAAATGTCGCATATTTCGACAGGTGGTGGCGCGAGTCTCGAAATGCTAGAAGGCAAAACACTCCCCGGTCTTGCAGCACTGGCAAATAAATAAATGGCTCATTTTGGGCGTAGCAAGCGTGCTGCGCCTTTAGAAAACTCCATATTTTACACTCCTAACAACAAAAATTTTGCATCTACGTATATTAGTAAAGCATCTTCGCTTACTTCATGGCATAATTAAGATAAGCATTCAGTCACATAGGGCAAGGTAGAGTATACGATGGTTTGGCAAGAAGGCGAGCAGGTTGGACCTTATCTATTAGAAAAGCATATCGGGCAAGGTGGCATGGCTACCGTTTTTAAGGCGTATCATGAGCAGTTAAACCGCCATGTTGCTATAAAGGTTATGCACCAGAATTTTTTAGATGATGCGACATTTGTGGCACGCTTCACCCGTGAGGCACAGATTGTTGCCAAGTTAGAGCATCCCAATATCGTGCCTGTCTATGATTTTGATGAGCATGATGGTTTGCCGTTTCTGGTGATGAAATATATTCAAGGGCGCACACTCAAGCATAAACTCATCAAAAAGCCGCTCACATTAGATGAGGTTTTGTATGTGATAGGGGCTATTGGTAGTGCGTTAACTTATTCACATAAAAACGGCGTGCTTCATCGAGATATTAAACCTTCTAACATTGTGCTTGATATGGATGATGTGCCATATCTGACGGATTTCGGTCTCGCAAGAGTAGCATCTTCGGGCGAATCGACGATGAGTGCGGATATGTTGCTGGGTACGCCGCATTATATTTCACCGGAACAAGCACGCGGCGACAAAGATTTAGATGGTCGTACGGATATCTATTCGCTGGGTGTCGTGCTATATGAGTTGTTGGTTGGGCATGTGCCATATACAGGCGATACCCCATATTCTATTATTCATGACCATATTTACACACCCTTACCCGAACCCACAAAAGTTAATCCAGAAATTCCATTAGCGGTTGAAGAAGTGTTGTATAAGGCATTAGAGAAAGACCGCGATGACCGTTATGCGACAGCTAACGATTTAGTAGAGGATTTGCGTTCTGCGATTGATGAGGCTCACCTCACCGAACTTGACCCTAGTCGTGTGACCCGTGCTATGGCATCTCTGGCTACTGCGCGTGCCGAAGCGGTACATGATGTGCGAACACCAACTGGCATTGCTAGTCCTATTCAGCAACCTACAACATCAATACCAACCACCTTTCGGACTGCGATGTTGAAAAAGAAATCCCTACGCTGGTATCAAGGCGAACGTATTTGGCCTGTGAGTGGTTGTGCTGTTTTTCTGGCGATAAGTTTTCTGGCTTGCGGTATTTTATTGAATATGTCCACGAATCTTCTCGAATTGCAAAGCCTAGCGAACAAAGGCGCTATTGAGGTGGATACTGGACCTGATGGTATCTCAGTAGAGTTATTGCCATTAGGGATTGGAGTTAATAATAGTCTTGGTTATTCTATTTATGAAGTGCCTGTGCGCCCCCTCTCACTGGTAAGAGGGTTCGAAGCTGATGAGCCTGAACACTCGGTTGTCTACTTATCCTTAGCTGTTAGTCTGTGGGCTAATGGTGACAATGAGGCTGCACGCCAAGCTATCCAAGATGGTTATGTTGTGGCAGAAGATAAAACGCATTATTTAGTGAATGCTACGTTTGCTGCTGATCAAAATGGCGATGAAGCCGCAGCGATGGTTTATGTCATCACCACGCTTGAGTCGGCTCGTGCTGATGCAGAACTATTTTCTGTATTGCGTCCGATTGGTGGACAATACATCTACAATAACGCGAATGGTATTGACCTTTCTGATGAAGAACAACAAGCGGAGTTAGCGAGATTAGTCATGACAGACTTCTCACTGACTGAATCGCCGTTTGCCTTATTTGCGGCTGCTCGCAGTCAAATTGTTAATGATAATGAGCGTTCGGCTAGTGTCATTCTCAGTAGCGTTGAAGATAGCAGCTTATTCCAAGAAGAATTCGATTTGCTCAATGCTGAACTTGAAATCTTGCGAGACAATCCTACCGATGCGAGTACAGCATTAAACGCTATACTAGACAGCGATGCGCCGGACTGGGTTATAGAGCGCACACAAGAACTGCTTACTCAAATCGAATCATGAAAGGCTTACAATGCGGACACCGATTATTGCTGGCAACTGGAAGATGCACAAAACAATAGATGAATCTGTTGCTTTTGTGAAAGAACTCGCACCCAAACTGGCAACGTATACAGGGGTTGAACGAGTTGTAGCACCGACGTTTTTATCAGTTGCAGCAGTGGCAGCGGCTCTCAAAGAGACTGCTATTAAAGTGAGCGCCCAGAATGTTCATTGGGAAGATAGTGGGGCATTTACATCACAAGTATCGCCGATGATGCTCAAAGGGCTTGTCGAATATGTGATTATCGGACATTCTGAATGTCGCGCCTATCTTGATGAAACAAATGAGGGCGTTAACAAAAAAGCAAAAGCATTGTTGGCTCATGGCTTAAAACCGATTATTGCTGTTGGCGAAAGTCTGGCACAAAACGAAGCTGGCGAAACACATTCATTTGTTGGCGGTCAGGTTCGCGCTGCTCTGAATGGCATTAGTGCAGAAGATATGGGAAATGTGGTTATCGCCTACGAACCTATCTGGGCGATTGGCACGGGTAAAAGTGCAAGCAGTCAACAAGCAAATGACATTATTGCTGGCACAGTACGCGCATCCATTCGTGATTTATATGGCGATGCAGTTGCGGATAGTGTCCGAATCCAATATGGTGGTAGTGTCAAGCCCAACAATATGGCGGACTATATGTCGCAGCCGGATATTGATGGCGCACTGGTGGGTGGAGCGGCATTGAAAGTGGATGACTTCACTGAACTGGTCAGATTGGCAGCCGAAGCCAAAGGAGTCTAAATCTGAATTCGTTAGGTCTGATATTTTCCGTCTTGCTCGTTGCAGGCATGTTTATACTACTTCGTCGCATCGAACGCTGGCTGCACCAGCACATTTTTAAGGTCGGCTGGTTAATGACGCGAAATTTTCAGACCACGACTATCCTTTACTACACATTTTTTCTACCGGGGGTTTTTCTGCAACAACTGACTTATTGGTTGGCAGGTGGGGCATTAAATGTCCGTGGCAAGGTTGAGATACCTTTCTTCAAAAGAGACCAACCCGATAATCGACAGAACAAAGATAAAGCAGCAGAAAACCCACCTCAAAAGACGATTGATATTAGCAAACTCAAACCCAATTTTGTCACATTAGATTTCAGTGGCGGACGTAAACGTAATGCGCCAAAAGGGACATATCGTAAAGCAATTATTAGTGTTGTTCCACTGCTAGTTGCCCTCGTTTGTATCTGGTTGATTGCGACTCGTATTTTTAACATTATGGATGTTGTCTCCACGATGAGTACAGGCAACTTGCCAGATATTGCTGAAGGATTCGGTCTGTTGACAGGCTCTCCGAACTTCTGGTTATGGATTTACATTGTGTTCACGATTGCGAATACGATGTTTCCTCCTGTTCCAGACGAATTGCGCGGATGGCGTATTATCATTGTTTCACTTGTGGCAGTTGGCTTGGCTTTGACACTGATAGGGGTAGGGGGCGAAATTTTTGATGCCTTGCAAACGCCGCTTTCAACCCTCGTCAGTGTGATGCAAGTTATGCTTATTCTCATTATTTGTATTGATATCTTGATGGTGCTGGTTTTAGGCTTGATTGAATATACGATAGAGCATATGACAGGGCATACCGCAACCTTTCGCGGTAGCACGATGGAAGTCATGACTCGTGAAGAGGCGGTCATCGCCAAAGAGCAAGAATTAGAAAAACAACGGCGACAAGAAGAACGCCTACTGCGTCAACGCAATAAGGCAGCAGATTCCGAACTCAAAAGTATCTATATGCTGGCATTTCCTATTCCGGGCGCTCCCAATGAAGTAGGAGTAACGCCACTTATTGATGAACAAGCGGATGCGATACCCGAACCAGAGCAACCATCACTTTTCCCTGCCGCGACGACATCACCGCACGGAATCTCCGACGACCTTGCGGCACGGATTCATTTGCCAGAGCGTAAACCATTAGTCCCTAGCCAGCCAGAAACTGAGCCAGATACGACAGAAGCCGATGAATCATCCATTCCGGCGGCATCGGTGACTGAAGATGCAATATCAGTACCGATACGTAAACCGATTTCACTTGTTCCAGATGCAGATGATAAAACAGGAAACGACCTAGAAGATGAAGCGTTTCCTGTCCGTAAACCTGTTGCGCTAACACCACCTTCTAGTTTCGCACGACCAAAATCAACATCTAATGAGGATGATATTGACACAGACCAAGCTGATGAGGCGAGTGAAGTCGATAGTCCAAAATCTGTAGCGCCATTCAGTTCTCGTTTTGGCGCAACATCATTTAGAGGGATATCGCCAAAAATTGATGAGGAACAGGATGATGAGCTAGAAGAACGCCTCAAACCTGCTGCCTCACTGACTTCGCGCTTTGGTATGACTCCGAAGAAAAGCAAATCAACAGATAAGGACGAATCAGATGAGAAACTTGCTCCTGCCAAACCGAAAGGCTTATTGAGTCGCCCGTCTGATAATAAACAAGAACTTGATGAAGATGAGCGTATCAAACCTGCTATACCTCTGAGTTCACGTTTTGGGACAACACCATTTAGGGGATTATCATCACCAGATGATAATCAGGATGAGTCAGAAAACGACGAGAAAAATTCATCAATCGCAGGATTATCACCAGCCAAACCGAAAGGCTTATTAAGTCCCAAGCCGAGTGATAAGAAAGAATCAAAGTCAAGATTCAGTCGCTCAACATCATCTCCTTTTTCGAGACGGTTTCAATCGCAAGACGATGACGACGAAGATTATGATGACGATGACGAAAGTCTATTGCGGCGTGGTCGTGGTGATGGTGCAGTTTCAGACTTATTTGGTGGCTTAAGTCTGCACCAATCAAAAGATGACGATAGCGATGATAAACCGATTGATCGCTCGCAACGTTTTGGTAGTTTAGGTCGCTCACCCTCACGATTTGGAAGCCAACGTTCGGTTATCGGTAGTAGCAATGTTGACGATGATGAATACGAGTATGAAGATTATGACGATGTTTACGAAGATTATGATGATGACGATGAATATGTCAGTTACGACGATGATGATTGATTAGGAAGGCGCATCAACACACCCAATCCAATGGCAATGAACATCAACATGGCACTAAACGCAACAAATTTATAGAGACGACTCTCTAGTAAAAGGGTTAATCCGCCGAAAAAAGCACAAAATAGATAATATAAAATGACTATCTGGCGATGGCTCAAAATACCCATATCCAGTAGACGATAATGCAAATGACCTCTATCGCCTCTCATCGGATTTTGTCCACGTAACAGCCGATAAAACACTTGCCACGCAGAATCCATCAATGGCAAGCCCATGACCAATAAAATTGTTGCCATTTTTGCCCCACCAATAATACTGAGTGTTCCCAGCATGAATCCCAACATGGGCGCACCCCCACCCAGATAAATTTTTGCCGGATAGAAGTTGTGCATTAACAAGCCAAGACAAGCTCCTGTCATGGCAAGTGGGAGCAATGCAACACTCGTTTGGGCAGGTGTCACACGAAAAGCACTATTCAAAAACAACATAACACCTGCAATCAACGCCACTCCTGCCGCTAGACCATCTAGCCCATCGAGAAAATTGACTGTATTCATCATCATCACAATCCAGAACACGGTCAGCACGATTGTCACAGCGAATGACCAAGTATCAGTTTGTTGTCCCGTAAAAGGGTTGTTGAAAAATTCAATGAATATTTTGAAACCAACTGCAATCAGAGCCGCGACTATTTGTGCGCTGGCTTGTGGCAACCAGCCAAATTCAAAAATATCGTCTAATAGCCAAAAAATGAAACAAAAAATCACACCGACTATCAATCCAGCCAAGCGCGTTGTTTCAAGGGGGTCTTGTCTGTTTATCGGCAGAAACAGAGACGCAATGACAGCTACAATGAAGCCTGTGAACAAAGCTAATCCGCCCAGACGGGGCATCGGTTCTGTCTCATGACGACGACCTCCGGGCGTTGATAATGCCCCAACTCGAAAACTAAGCCAGCGTGCCACTGGAACGGTTAACAATGACACACTGAAACTAAGGATGAAAATAATCCCAAACGCAGTCAACACCATATTTTAAGTTCCATACATACGGTCTCCGGCATCGCCTAAGCCCGGTACAATAAAGCCAATATCGTTCAGATGTTCATCAAGTTCTGCAATATGGATAGGAACATCAGGGTGTGCCTCTGATAAGGCTTTAACACCTTCTGGTGCAGCGAGAAGTCCGATATATTTTATACGGATTGCGCCCCATTTCTTGAGAATATTAATGGTCGCAATCGCCGAACCACCTGTGGCTAACATTGGGTCAAGCACCATGCAAATTTGGACTGTTGCTTCATCGGGTAACTTATTGTAATACTCTACGGGACGTAACGTTTCTTCATCACGATAGAGTCCAATATGCCAAACCTGTACACTCGGTAAGAGTTCCATAATGCCATCAACCATGCCCATACCTGCTCGCATGACAGGTACGAGTCCGATAGTTTCTTCAACTTCGACACCTGTTGCTGTTCCCATCGGTGTTTCAACTTGGTGCGCTTTGGTTGCCACATCCATCGTCGCCTCGTAAGTCAATAACAAGGTGAGTTCACGCACTAGCTCTCGAAAGGTGCGATGGTCAATTGTTTTATCCCGTAATAAAGTAAGTTTATGCTTCACCAGAGGATGTTTTGATACATACAGTTGTTCAGTTGTAGTCATGAAATATCCCTTCCCAAAAATCCGACATCAGTTTACGGGGCAATCTCTGACATAGCAAGCCAGCATTGCACCAGACTTGTGATAAAGATATACTTAAAGATAGAACAAATTGCCGAATCACTGGAGTTTTCGATGTCCGATAATGGACGTTTTGTGGGTGGACAATCACAGAATGATGACCGCGATAATATTGCCTTGCGCCCACAGCGACTTGGAGAAATGGTTGGGCAAGATGATATCCGCGAGAATCTTGATATTATTATCCAAGCAGCACAACTACGTGATGAACCTATTGACCATATCTTGTTTCATGGACCGCCCGGACTCGGTAAAACATCGCTTGCTCATGTGATTGCGAATGAAATGAATACCAAGATTCGTGTCACGGCGGGTCCCTCAATTGAACGGGCAGGGGATTTGGCTGCCATCCTTACGAATCTCAAAAAAGGGGATATCCTCTTTATTGATGAGGTACATCGGCTGGGTAAGGTAATCGAAGAAATCTTGTATCCGGCGATGGAAGACTTTAAGCTGGATATTATTATCGGCAAAGGACCCGCAGCAAAAACAGTGCGTTTGCCATTACCACGATTTACCGTTGTTGGTGCAACGACACGTCTCTCATTATTAGCAGGTCCCTTGCGTGACCGTTTTGGGGCGAGTTTTCGTCTGAATTATTACACCCAAGAAGCTCTCGAAACGATTGTCAAAGCGGCGGCTGGAAAACTTCATATCGAAATTGAAGAACAAGGCGCTACTTCGATTGCGCGGCGTGGACGTGGAACGCCTCGTGTTGCGCTACGGTTGTTGCGACGTGTGCGCGATTATGCTCAAATCCGCGCCGATGGCATTATCACCGAAGATGTTACTGCGGATGCACTCGCACTGATGAATATTGACCATCTCGGCTTGGACGATATTGACCGTCGCTTATTACGCATGATTATCGAAAAATTCAGAGGGGGCCCAGTGGGTTTGGATACAATTGGCGCAGCAATCAGTGAAGATGCCGCAACCATTATGGATGTCTACGAACCGTACTTGATTCAACTTGGTTTTATCGAACGGACTCCGCGTGGTCGGATGGCAACACGTCATGCTTATGACCACCTCAACATTCCCTATGATGACCCCGATGCTGCTGGACAAAAGCGTTTATTGTGAGGTTGATACACATGGAAAAAACTGGACACATTTATGCTAATGAACGTATCTGATTTTGATTATACCTTACCCGAATCTTTTATCGCGCAAGAACCCTTAGAGCCTCGTGATTCATCGAAATTGATGGTGCTAAATCGGCAGACGGGCGCGATTAAACATCATATTTTTCGTGATATTGTAGATATGATTCAAGCAAATGATGTTTTGGTCATGAACAATACCCGTGTCATACCTGCACGATTGCACGCCATTAAGCAAGAAACTGGCGGCAAGGCAGAAATACTGTTATTGCGACAGTTGAATGATACCGATTGGCGTGTGCTAGTCGGTGGACGGCGAATCACAGAAAATACAGTTCTCGTATTTGAAGGCAGTGATATTACGGTCACCGTCATAGAAGTCTTAGAAGCCTCAGAACGCATTGTGCGCTTTAGTCAGCCTGTAAATGATTTGCTGCTTGACTTAGGCGAAATGCCTTTGCCGCCTTATATTCATACTCGCTTAGAGGATGATGAACGCTATCAAACCGTGTACAGTCAGCATAAAGGGTCTGCTGCTGCACCCACAGCTGGATTACATTTTACGCCTGATGTGTTACTGCAATTGCGTGCTAAAGGGGTGAATCTTGCCTATTGTACGCTGCACATTGGCTTGGATACATTTCAGCCTGTGAAAGTTAATTCTGTTACCGACCACAAAATTCATAGTGAACATGCTGTGTTAGATGCCACCAATGCCAAAGTTATCAATGAAGCAAAATTGGCAGGTGGACGCATTATTGCTGTGGGTACAACATCTGCCCGAACACTTGAAACAGGGGCGATTCTCAGTGCAGGAGGCGACCCAGCAAAACCCCATGAATCCGAAGATAGATGCCCATGGCGACCTGTCATTGCCTTTGAACGAGATACGAATCTATTCATTTATCCGAGTTACAAGTGGCGTGTTGTCGATGCCATGATAACGAATTTTCACTTGCCGAAATCAACACTGCTGATGATGATGGCTTCATTTGCAGGGCGTGAGACCATGCTCAATGCTTATGAAATCGCCAAAGCTGAAAACTATCGCTTTTTCTCATTTGGTGATGCAATGTTCATACGGTGAGGCAGTTACAAACAAGTAAGATTTGTACTGATGCTGGCATCTATGTTTCGTGCCATATGAAAAACAAAATCCAACGTTGACGTTAAAACCCTCTAACAGGTATAATCTTGGACGCTCTGCAATCTATTGTGTAGAGTATTTTGTTGTCTGATAACCAATTTTCCCCGCTAGTTGACTCGTAAAACGGTTTTCGGCTGTGGAAAGAGAAGCGAGAATTGGAGTAAAACCGATGTATGCAATTATCCGTGTTGGCAATCGCCAATATCGTGCAGAAGTGGACAAGTTCATTGATGTTGACCGCCTGCCAAATGAAACAGGTGCAGAAATCACGATTGATGATGTGTTGCTTGTTTCTGATGGCGAAGAAGTCGCTATTGGTCAGCCTAATGTTGAAGGTGCGTCCGTAAGCGCAACAGTAGAAGAGCAATTTCGTGGCGAAAAGCTGATTGTTTATAAATACCGTCAGCGTACCACTTATCGTCGCAAGAAGGGGCATCGTCAATATCACACCCGTCTGCGTATCAATGCAATTAACGTCTAAAATTAGATTAAGGAGCTTTTTCTCATGGCACATAAAAAAGGTGGCGGCTCAACTAAGAATGGGCGCGACAGTAATTCTCAGCGCCTCGGCGTGAAGAAATTTGGTGGCGAACACGTCATCTCTGGTAACATTATCGTGCGTCAACGTGGGACAAAATTTCATTCTGGCGAAGGCACGGGCATTGGCAAAGACCACACGATTTTTGCAACAGTGGAAGGTTATGTGGAATTCAAGCGGATGCACGGGCGCAATGGTCAGAAAGAAATCAATATTGTCGCCGAACGTAAATAGTAAACACACTCATATCCTACCCAACCATAGCATTACGCTACTTAGCGTCTAAGGGATGCGAGCCGTGATGCACTTTGAGGAGATTGATAACAATGAAGGCTGAAATTCATCCAACATGGTATGCCGATGCAACCGTGACGTGCCAGTGTGGGAACACATGGACAACGGGTGCAACTGTTCCCGCAATCCGTACTGAAATTTGCTCTAACTGTCATCCCTTCTTCACGGGCGAACAACGTATCGTTGATACCGAAGGGCGCGTTGAGAAATTCTTCAGTCGTTTGCAACGTCGTGACGACATCCGTAAAGATGTTGAATCACAACGTACCGAAGAAAGTCTGCCGACTAATCTCGGTGTGAGTGAACTCGGTTTGAGCAGCCGCTTCGAGAAGATTCTAGGCGAAAATGGTATCACCATCGTTCAAGATATTCTGGATGCGCTGACTGAAAAAGGTGAAGATGGTATTCTGGGGCTTAGTGGACTCGGTCAAC
Organism: Anaerolineae bacterium; assembly: GCA_030950085.1. Taxonomy (GTDB): domain Bacteria; phylum Chloroflexota; class Anaerolineae; order Aggregatilineales; family Phototrophicaceae; genus JAUZRW01. The sequence continues at coordinate 2,804 of JAUZRW010000203.1, read as the reverse complement.
AAGCACTCATCGATATCAAGAAGAGTCTGCGGAATCTAGGCTTTGAAGTTCCAACTAGCGAGTAACTTTTCAGCTTGATTAATAGAGGGTAGGGTGTATTTCAATCCTACCTTTTTGATTCCTTAAGTCTGTTTGAAACGGTCATTAAACGTTAACCAAATTCACACACTTTTTCGGTAGCATATTCACGCTGCCCTTTATACAATAACCTCAACCTTAAATACAACAATCTTATTTTCAATTCAATCAAGCATAACCCAAACCCGAAAATGCTGTTTCTATGTCGGGGTGGTGGCGTTTTGTTTGTTATCGACAAAGTGGAGTAGGATATGAAACACGAATCTGGACGGATTGAACTTGTTTGTGGCAGCATGTTCTCTGGCAAGACCGAAGAACTCATTCGACGAGTGCGGCGAGCGTTGATTGCCAAACAGCAAATACAAGTATTCAAACCACAAATTGATGACCGTTATAGTCTTGAAGAAGTCGCCAGCCATAATGGGCAGCGGATTCACGCGATACCCGTTGCCGATTCCAGTGATATTTTGGCAGAATTATGCGCTGATACAACAGTCGTAGCAATTGATGAAATTCAGTTTTTTGATAAAGGCATTGTGGCGGTTGTCGAAAAATTGGCGAATGATGGCTTACGAGTGATAGTCGGTGGGCTAGACCAAGATTTTCGAGGTGAACCCTTTGGTGTGATGCCAGAAATTATGTGCCGCGCCGAAGAAGTGCAAAAGCTCCAAGCCATTTGTACCGTGTGTGGCGCTTCTGCCAGCCGCACCCAACGTCTGGTGAATGGTCAACCTGCTTACTATGATGACCCGATTATTATGGTGGGCGCACAAGAAAGTTATGAGGCACGTTGCCGTAAACATCATGCTGTGCCGCACCGTGAAAAAGCCGAAGTCGAAATATAACGATTTTCCAGTACAATACAACGAGAATTTGTTGAACAAATTGTGTTAGGTACTATATGGCGCGTTCTATCCGCGAACTGAATGAACAGGTACAACATGAAGCCTCGTTCATTGCTGATATTTTAACTGAAACCCGTCGAATCATTGTGGGACAAGAGCAAATGATTCGGCGGATGTTGATTGCACTGCTCTCAGATGGTCACTTGTTGATAGAAGGTGTACCGGGATTAGCGAAAACGCTCGCTGTTCGCACCCTAGCTTCTACGATTAATGCCCAATTCCAACGGATTCAATTTACGCCAGATTTGCTGCCCTCTGACCTTGTAGGGACACAAATCTACAATCCCTCAAGCGGCACATTTACCGCACGTAAGGGACCCGTTTTTAGCAATATTGTCTTGGCTGATGAAATCAATCGTGCGCCTGCGAAGGTGCAATCGGCATTGCTGGAATCAATGGAGGAGCGACAGGTTACGCTAGGTGAAGAGACTTTTAGGCTAGATGATTTGTACATGGTACTCGCAACACAAAACCCGATTGAGCAGGAAGGGACATACCCCTTACCCGAAGCACAGTTAGACCGCTTCATGCTTAAGATACTGATTGACTATCCATCGCGTGCCGAAGAACGCCAAATTATGAATCGTATGGCAAGCGAGAAACCGTCACAACCTGTTCCCGTAGTAAATCCAGAGATGATTATCAATGTCCGTAAAATTGTCAACCAGATTTATGTCGATGATAAAGTCAAAGAATATGTACTGGATATCGTTTTTGCCACTCGTTATCCTGCCGATAGTGGTATGAAGAAACTCGCGCCCTTGATTGAATTTGGCGTATCGCCGCGTGCAACTATCTATCTATTAAAAGCAGCAAAGGCTAATGCCTTCTTAAATGGACGGGGTTATGTTGTGCCAGATGATGTCAAATTACTTGCGCCCGATGTCTTGCGCCATCGCATGTTGCTCACTTTTGAAGCACAGGCAGAAGCTATCACAACTGATATCATTATCCAGCAAATTCTCAAACGGATTGAAGTCCCGTAATGCTAAATCCACTGTTGTTACGTCGTATCCGCCGAATCGAATTGCGGACTCATCGACTCGTGCATAATATCTTTTCAGGCGCGTATCAATCCATCTATAAAGGGCGTGGCTTATCTTTTGCCTCTGTTCGCCCTTATGTACCGGGTGACGATGTTCGCAGCATTGATTGGAAAGTGACAGCACGAACAGGTGAACCGTATATCAAAGAATTTGTAGAAGAGCGTGAATTAACCTTAATGCTAGTCGTTGATGGCAGTGCATCGGTTTTGTTTGGGACACAAGATAGACAAAAACGCGATTTTGCGGCGGAACTCGGCTCGGTGCTTGCGTATACTGCCAATAGCAACAATGACCGCGCAGGTATGATTATTTTCAGTGACCGCATTGAGCATTATCTCCCTGCACAAAAAAATCGTAATCACATCTTGCGCCTCATTCGTGACCTCCTCACGTTTGAAACACAAGGCACAGGAACAGATTTGTCACAGGCATTAAAAACCATTAATCGCGTGCTGAGACCCGGTGCAATAGTCTTTATTCTCTCCGATTTTTTAATGCCTCCAGAAACCTACCAACGGGATTTATTGCTGACCAGTAAACGCCATGAAACAGTAGCCGTTGTTCTCAGTGACCCACTAGAAGAATCATTCCCTGATGTGGGGCTAATGGGCTTACAAGATGCTGAATCTGGTGATGTGAAATGGGTGGATACGAGTTCTGTCCAATGGCAGCGACAATTCCGTCGCCAGCGTAACAAATTCGCAGTACAACGCGATACGGCGCTAAAACAAGCTGGTGTTGAGCGAGTTGATATTCCGCCTGATGGCGATTATGT
>JAUZRW010000202.1 GCA_030950085.1 Anaerolineae bacterium | reverse complement strand
CAAATAGATGCTTGAGAAGTTCTTCATTTTGAGGGATAGTTGACATTAGAGATAGACTTTCTACTCGCTGTTATTTACTAACTCAGCTTTTTAACGAAAGTCTTCTCTTTTTGCAAATATAGCCAAAGTCTAGGTAGGGGCATAGCGCGCTATGCCCTTACGACGGAATTCTAAAAATATAGCGAAGGTTACTTTATGTATAAGTCACTCCGTCAATTCACACAGCAATTTGCAGATAGAACGACTATTCTTGCATTGATAACAGCATTTTTACTGATTGGATTATATGCGGCAACCGGCTATGCGTTATTACTTATTTCGGGACTGCCGTATGCCGTATTGGGCGCTGTCGGTGTCTATTCGTACCAGATGAAGCGTATACGAGAAAGCGCCGATGAAGACCCTAGCACAGTGACGAATACTGCTATCCCGATAGAAAACCTCAACGCGATTACGACTCGCATGGGTGTTACGGTGGATGGCTTAGTACGGGCAAGCAAAGCAATTAACGAAGTCACTAGCAGCCAATCTGATAGCGCGGAAGAACAAGCGATGATGATTGGTTCAACCAATGAAATGCTCGACACATTTTTAGCACTGTCAGAGCAAATTAGCACACAAGCCCGAATGATTACACAATCCGCACAAGAAGCTGCCGCTATTTCTGAAACGGGACAAGAGGCTCTGAGTCAATCATTGCATAGTATGGATGATATTCGGGAACAGGTGCAAGCCATCGGCGAAACGATTGTCACACTGGCAAAATTGACACGCCGTATTGATGACATCATCTCATCGGTTACTGAAATTGCCACTCAATCGAACCTGCTGGCGTTGAATGCCTCGATTGAAGCGGCACGCGCTGGGACACATGGACGCGGTTTTGCTGTTGTCGCTGATGAAGTCCGTTTATTAGCCCACCAATCAACCCAATCGGCTGCCCAAGTCCGCGCCATTCTCAATGAAATTCAGTCCGCAATGAAAGCCACCGTGCAAGCCACACAAGCGGGTCTCGAAAATGTGGATGCCGGAGTCACGCAAACCCGTGAGGCAAACGAAGTAATTATCACATTAGGCGAAAGTGTCCGTCAGTCACGCGATGCTGTCAGCACCATTTATGGGGTTATCCGCACACAGGCTGAAGGCATGGAAGAAATCGCTATCAAGATGGACAGAATCCAGCGCATTAATCATGAAACGCTGGCTAGTACGCGCACTGTCGAAACCGTTTCCTCGAATCTCACACGCCTCGCCAGCGATTTACAAGCCGCCGTTTCCATGACTCCAGATTTAGAGGGGGTGTAAGCTAAACCCAGAATCGCCTGAATGTTTGTTATACGATTTGTTAAACAAGTAAGTCAGCCGCACATCAACTTTAGAGAATTTTACGACTATTTTACGCTTCCGTAAGGGATTCCCCTTTATAATAAAATGGAAGTCGTTACAACAAGTCATCATTCTTCTGGGGATAATATAATGCAATACGATAATCCACAAACTCTCCACAAAATTAGACGATATGACGGTCTCAAAACAGGTGCATTTGTCATTTTTTGCCTTGTGATGTCTTTGTTGATGTTAAGCGGCACAGTCGCATTGTGGCTCTTCGGCTAACAATTTTCCGCACTCACAGCCTCTATAACCGAAATCTATACGACCTGTATTTTGATATTTTTGCTTGCCTGCGCTTAGGATTACATCAGTTCCATTTAGCATTTCTCCTAATACTGCAAGGATCATCATTTGCTGCATAATCACGCATGAAGCCCCCCAAAGATTAATGTTTCATGAGTTTGATTGACAGTGTTTAGTAAACAGTGTATATTTACAGTGTAAATTCAATAAACAGTGTAAAGTATATCTATGCCAAGACCAAGAGACGAAGCAGCACGCCAAGAAACGATTCAGCAGATAAAGGCTATTGCACGCCAACAGATGGCAGATAATGGTACAGCCGGCATTTCTTTACGGGCGATTGCGCGACAAATGGGTGTGACAGCCCCCGCGATTTACAATTATTTTAGTCGCCTAGATAACTTGATAACGGCGCTGATTGTAGATGCCTTCAATGGTTTGGGTGATGCTGTCCAAGATGCGGTGCAATCGCAAACCAACCTAGCCTTGCAATTCAAAACGGGTGCTAATGCCTATCGACAATGGGCGCTTGACCATGCAGCCGATTTCCAACTGATTTATGGCAATCCAATCCCCGGTTATGAAGCGCCGTCTGAGGTGACTGTTCCATTGGCAATCCGCCCACTGGTGACATTTTACACGACGCTGTTCACCGCATGGCAAGTCGGAGAAGTGACTATTCCACAGCCATATAAGCATATTCCGCCCACAGTGAAACAGTTCATGAAAGATTTCATCGAACGTGATGTGCCACAAATCGCGGAAGCTCCAACAGAATTATTTTACTTGCTGCATGTGGCATGGTCACGGTTTCATGGCATGGTAATGCTCGAATTGTTCCACCATAGCCCAGCCTCTTTAGGCGACCCAACAGCATTTTACAAGCATGAAGTGGATGTCTTCCTACGTGAGATAGGTTTCGCAATAGCGTAAATTCGGCTTCATCAATCGAATATTTTTATGAAGATTCCCTGCCAAACAACAGGGGCTAGTTTAATTTTGTCAGATAACAAAATGCTGGCGTTGGTACATCCATACCTGCGCGAAATCAAGGAGATGCTCTACGAATTTGAAGAATCGTACATTGTAGACCACAGTAATTTTGTAGAAACCTTCGGCAACCATGCCACCGCGCACCGTGAGGCTATCCGTCAAACCATTGCATGGTATCGGGAGCACCTCGCTGTAAAAGTGTAACTCATGTTACGCAGGGAAACCTGACTTCGGTAGGGGATGACCCGTGTGTCATCCCGCTATAACCTAAACGGGCGCACACATGGGTACGCCCCTACACACAAGATACGTTTTGCGTAAAGTGAGGGTGTAAGAATATCCGTTTCCTGACGAAGCTATCATCCGGAAACGGTATTGTTCATCAGGGATACGGCAACAATTGCACCTGTGGCATGAGTTCCTCGAAATCAGCAACTTCAAATTCAGCCGTGCCTTGTTGTAGACAGACCGCAGAAGCGAGTGCTATCCCCGTCTTGAGTCCAGATTCTATCGTTTGCTTGAGGACAATCGAACGCGCTAATCCTGCCAGCATACCATCCCCTGCGCCGGCGGCACTCACAACATCCACAGGAAGCGATGGTAGATAATAGGCTTTATCATCTAATAGGGCTAATGCGCCTCTTTTCCCTAATGTGATAATCGGGCGAGTCTGATATTTTGCCTGTATCGCTTGTCCTGTACGATAGGCATCATCTAACGACTCCACGATGTTGCCTGTCAATTGCGCGACTTCATGCTCATTGGGTTTGATGTATGTCGGCGCGGCTTGTAAGCCTGCCAGCAAGGTCTCTTTCTCAGCATCAAAAATCACTGGAATATGGCGAGACCGCGCTTCGGCAATCAGTTCGGTATAGAGAGTCGGCGGAACGCCTTTTGGCAATGACCCTCCCATTATCACGCAGGTTGCAGTGGGTAATGCCTTTGAATATTGTTCATGCAAGGCGTTAATATGGGCTTGATTGACAAGCAGTGATGTTGCTGTAATAGTCGTTTGAGTCTGATTATGGGTATCAATGATGACCGTGTTAATCCGCGATTCGCCATCCACCTGCACGAATCGCGTCTCAACACCCCGTCCTTGCAACATCGATTCGACCCGTTTGCCGATTGTGCCAGCCGCAAAACCGAGCGCAATACTGGGAAGCCCTAATTTGCCTAAGATAAAAGCGGCATCTGTGGGCTTTCCCGCCATGCTCTGAATCGTATCAGTCGCCCGAATCGCTTGATTCGCTTGCCACTCTGCGATGAAATAGGTCAGGTCAATACCCGTATTGGGAGTGACTGTAACGAGCATTAGTCCGCCTTATAATTTCCGATAACATCATCCATACGGACACGGGCGGCTTCTTGGGCGTCCGCGCCCGATAACATCCGTCCCATGATGATACAATAAGCATTGGTATCCATACGTTCGACAGCATCGAAAGCGGCATCAAGGTCTTTGCCCATCAAGAACAAACCATGCCATGGCGCAATCGTCGCTGCCGCCTGCTTCGCTATCAGATTCTCGCGTCCGCGCATCGAATCGACAATATTCTTGGCAAGATTGGCGCTATGGGCTGAGGCATAGTCAATCACGGGAGTCACGCCAAATTTGAGTGTCGCTTCCATAATCGGTGGCATTGCTTGTGCCATTGCCGCAAAAACCATCAAATTACGCGGATGGGCATGAATCACGCCTGTACCGTATTCGCCATATTCACGATGCAAGGCTAAATGAACTTTCGTTTCACGCGATAATTTGCCATCACCAGCAAGGATATTGGAATCAAAATCGACCACCAGCACATCATCAGCCTCTAGTTGCCATTGCTTTTTGTGTCCGGCGAGTGTTGGCGACAGGCATAGTAAATCGCCGACTCTGACGCTGATATTGCCCCCAGCCGAATCGGTTAAGTGGCGTTCAAATAACATGCGTCCAAAATAAGCGACCTTTGCCCGACCTGCGGCAATTGCTTCATCGTTAATCTGTGTTGAAAGTGTCATTTTCTATCCCTCGTTTTTTGGTTGTTAAATCGTCTAGCGGTATAATGGCAATATTTCTAATTGACCAAATTTGAAAGACTATCAAAAGATGAGTTTTACTTTTGCTACAGCAAACCGCATTATCTTTGGTGATGGTACACTGAGTCAAGCGCGAGACATCATTAAAAGCTATGGTGAACGGGTTTTGATTGTCGTCGGTACGTCATCCAAACGGGCTGACCCTCTACTGAATCAATTGAACGATGTTGAGATTGTGTTGTTTTCAGTTGCCACAGAACCGACTATTCCGCTTATTGAAGATGGGGTGCGTGTCGCCAAAGCCTTGGATGCACAAGTTATCGTCGGTTTTGGTGGCGGCAGTGTCGTTGACGCGGCTAAAGCGATTGCTGCCCTTGCTCCCAATGAAGGGCAAGCCCTCGATTATCTGGAAGTCATCGGAAAAGGTCAAAAACTCGAAAATTTTCCGTTGCCATTTATTGCGATTCCGACCACAGCCGGAACAGGTTCGGAAGTGACAAAAAATGCCGTCTTAGCCTCACCCGAACATCACGTTAAGGTCAGTTTACGCAGTGCTGCCATGTTAGCCAATGTCGCTATCGTTGACCCCGAACTGACACATTCTGTCTCGCCTTCCATTACAGCAACGACAGGTATGGATGCTCTCACACAAGTTATTGAACCCTTTGTGTCGCATTTAGCAAACCCGATAACAGATGGTTTTTGCCGCGAAGCCCTTAAGCGTGGTGGACAAGCGATACGGCGCGTGGTTCAAAATGGGCAAGATGCTGTCGCCCGTCATGATATGGCACTGGTCAGTTTGCTCGGTGGTCTCGCGCTTGCCAATGCCAAACTCGGCGCAGTTCACGGTTTCGCGGGTGTAATCGGTGGCATGTTCAATGCGCCACATGGCGGAATCTGTGCGGCATTACTTCCGCCTGTGATGAAAGCCAATATTCAAGCCTTATCTGAACGCGACCCCGAAAATCCGATACTTAGCCGCTTTGATGATATTGGCAAAATGCTCACAGGCGATTCATCGGCATCGGCAAATGATGGTATCGCATGGATTGAAGAAACTGTGCAATTGCTTGATATTCCATCTCTAGGTAACTATGGCATTGCCGAAACCGACTTTGAGGCAATCATCGCTAAATCACGCAAGAGTAGCAGCATGAAAGGTAATCCACTGCCGCTAACCGATGCTGAGTTAATGGCGATTCTGAAAGCTGCATTGTGACTCTTAATACCCTCGGCATTATTTGACATAGCGATTCAAGAAATCAATCATGCGCGAAAAAGCAGTGACTTGATTCGCCATTTTTGTGATACCGTGTCCTTCATCCGCGAAAACGAGTAACTCTACTGCAATGTCACGTTGTCGCAGGCGCTCAACCAATTGCTCGGTTTCACTTAACGGCACACGCGGGTCATTCGCACCGTGTTGGACAAATAATGGCACACAGATATTATCAATCTGGTGAATCGGCGAAACACTCTCTAAAAAGTCGCGGTCATTGGCAAGACTCCCATATTCTGACTCTCGATGGGCGCGACGATAATTGCTTGTATTCTCTAGGAAGGTGACAAAGTTGCTGATGCCGACAAATTCTGCGGCAGCAACCCAAATGTCAGGATAAGTCACGAGGGCAGATAGCACCATAAAGCCACCATAACTGCGTCCGTAGATGGCGATTCGCTTTCCATCCAGATGAGGCTGTTGCTTAACCCATTCTGCACCATACGCCAAATCTTTCACCGAATCCATTCGCAAGCGCACATCATCAAGATGACTATATGCCTTGCCATAGCCGGTACTACCGCGCACATTAGGCACAAATGCCGCATAACCATTATTGACGAGTGATTGAATCAAGCCGCTAAATTGAGGGAGTGCCTGACCTTCTGGTCCCCCATGCACGACAAATACAACTGGAAATGGTGTGTCGCTTTCGGTTTTGGGCAGATAGAGCCATGCCGGAATTTGACGGGTTTCACCGTTATCGTCAGTATCGAATGTCGGGAAGTGAATTAATTGTGGGGCAACAAAACTACTGCTAGGGATACCCGCATGAGATGATTGTGTGATGGCGTGCATCGTATCATTTGCCATCTGCCAGACATACACATCGGCTGTGCGCGTAGCACGGTCTATGGTGAATAATAAGCGTCGGCCATCGGATGAGAATTTTAGGTATGTGACCACACCTGCAACAGCGCCTAAATCAACTTGTTTTGTCGCGCCTGTTTGCCTATCCAGCAAGTGAATCTCAAAGTGACCATCGGCATTGACAGTATAGGCTATCGTGCGCTTATCTTTTGTGAGGGTGAAGGCGACAATATCCCAATCAAGCGAAACCACAGTTTGCAGGGTTTGTTCTTGCAGATTGACTTGCGCCACATAGAGAAAATCACTGTCTTTATCCGTGATGACAAGCGCCGTCTCATTATCGAGATAGACTGCACCTGCATAGCGCACACCAGATTCAGTGGGCGAGACTTGCCGCGCTTCACGGGTTGCAATATCAATTTCAAGTAATCGCGCATCGAATGACCCGACTGTATGTTGAAATAGAAGCCGTTGCTGATTCGGCGAAAACGTGCCACCAAACAGATAGCCCGCGACTGAATTTTCATAAACGACTTGGGCTGTGCCATCAAAGGCTTGCACATAAACATCAAATAAGCTCTTATCCCGACTGTTGGCTGCATAGCAAATCTGGCTGCCATCGGCTGACCAACTTCCGAAAATGTGCATGGCATTATCATCAGTCGTGAGACGTGTTTCTGCCCCTGTTTGGGTATCGAGCAAGAAGAATTGTGCGTTTTCATTGCCACCGACATCGCGTGAATAAATTAAACGATAATCATCTGCTAGTGGGGATGTATGCCCTTCCATGACACGATTATCATTGAAAGTCAGTTGGTCAGGCCACAGAACTTGTCCTTGACTATCGACCTTGATTTGGAACAACTGCGGTACGCCCGTTAGATTGCTGAGGAAAACTACCGAGTTACTATCGCCATTAAATTGACCACCGTAAGCCATGCGAACATTCAAATAACGCTCAATGGGATAATTTGACATTAAAAAGTCCTTTTTGATGACTCATTACAAGCTATTTTGTATCGTGACAGATGTAGAATCTGGAAGAAACTTAGAAAAAAGATGAACCACCAAAACGCCAAGATTTCTATTCAAAACCTTTCTTTTCCCCTTTGCATCTTTGCGTTACGCTTTTTATAAACACTTCTTGGACTCTACACTATCATTGCTGTTACTGTCAATTGATTACAAGAAAAAGCGCAGACCCTTCATTGCCATTTGCACGGTGCATGGACAATTGAAGATTTGTATGTGCTAGTCCGACTTTATCAGAGCCATACTGCCCAAGTGAATCATCCATTTGATGTGATTTTAACGGCAGACGGCTCACCCAATTTATTAGCAAGCACAACGATTATGATGCCTATCAATCCATTTTAGCAAACCTTAATAGTGGTTCATGCTCATACTTTTTTCGCCCAATTAACGACTGTGCTGGATTTTACACCCTCAGCAAGCATGACCGTTTTTGCTGGGTCATGGAAAGAAGCCAATCATTTTGTTGATGATGAGGCTGCTTAAACAAGAAACCGACTTAATTTCTCTGCACAAGCGGAAAAGGCAATTCCTTTATGTGGACTGTCTTTTCTGATTCTAATAAGTGACCTTCTGTATGTTTTTATAAAGTGCTTAGGATTGAAGATTAAATAAGCCCAACATTTCAATGAATTCGGTAATTTGCAGAAGTTACCCGATTTATAGTTTTCAGTTCATAGTTTTCAGTTCAGGGTAATTGTTTTTCTGACAACTGATGACTAAAAACTGATAACTTTTCACGCTTATTCCCAAACTGTTGGAACAACGATTGCTAGAGT
>JAUZRW010000201.1 GCA_030950085.1 Anaerolineae bacterium | reverse complement strand
TCGTACTCGTCTCGGTGCTGAAACTTTCTGTGATATTCGCAGTTATATCTCAACTGCCCGTAAACAGGGGCAAAATGTCATCCAAGTTATTTATGAGGCTCTGCTTGGACGACCCTTTATACCTACCTGAGCAGTTACTATGGATAGTTATTCGATTCGCAGTGGCGAACATTGGCAAGCAGCATTAGCCACCGCAATTGATGAGTCTGATATTTTTCAACTATTCTGGTCAGAAAATTCATCAACATCAACCAACGTGCGCCATGAATGGGATTATGCCCTGAAATATAAATGCGCGGATAATCACTGTGTGGGCTTTATTCGACCTGTCTATTGGCAGCAGCCCTTACCCCCACCACCACCAGAACTCGGACACCTTAACTTTCGATTTGTGCCATTTCCGACGACGACCTAGGGTCATCTTCTGCTTCTACTAAAGGGAGCTTAAAGCCAAAGGTGCTGCCTTGTTGATAAACGCTGTGGAAAATCATGTCTCCATTGTGGCGTTCAATGATATTCTTGACAAGATACATGCCTAAGCCTGTGCCATCAATGTTGGCAGCCTCCGCAACTTTGGCACGATAGAACGGTTCAAACATGCGACCTTGACGGTCTTCTGGGATGCCAAAACCCTTATCAATCACTTTGTAGATAACCGTGTTATCAGAGTCTATGCCCAGTTCAACCGTAATTGAGCCGCCATCGGGTGTATATTTGCTGGCATTGCCGAGAATATTGGTTACGGCTTCATACAATTGCGACTCATCTCCGCTAACCCATGCGTTACCTTCATGGCACAAATTGATAGTTAAGCCCTGTGCTTTGCTAAAAATCTGCGGTTGATATTCTTCAATCGCCTGCATCACTAAGTCGTGCATATCGAGGGTTGTCATGGTTGCGCCCGATGCCCGTTGATTAATCGCATCAACCGACATGAAATCATCAAGAATACCCTGAATCCGTCCGAGCGATTTCCACATGGATGAGAAATATTCCTCATATTCAGGCGGTAATTTATCAATATCATACTGCATGATACTGACATAACCTTGTGCTATCGACAACGGATTTTTGATATCGTGGTTCGCAATGCGAATCATATCTGTCTTGAGCAATTCTGCCTTTCGTAATTCTTCATTGAGACCTTCTGTTTCTGTCAGTTGCTTACTAACATAGTCATATAAACGCGCATTTTCAATCGCTACTGAGACACGCCCGACTAGCAACTTCAAAAAGTCAAATATATTCTGGCTAAAACCATCGGCTTCTGTCGTTTCTAACTGGAGAATGCCGACTAAACGCTCTTGTGAGACGAGTGGAAATGCCATCAAGGATTGAATATTGGGGATGAACTCTTTGTAATGGGGGTTTTTCGTCACATCAGGCACATATACCGCCTCATGTGTTTCTAGCACAAGTCCAGATAGCCCCTCATCATAACGAATTTTTCGCTGCTTAAAGCTCTCCCAATACAACCCTTGTACTTCATCAACCAAGATTGCCTCATCATGGGCGGTTGCGATGAAGCCAGCCTTAGCATTGCTGAGACGCATCGCCGCATCCAACGATACTTGTATCACATTACCAATATCCAGTGAGTGATTAATTTGCACATCGACTTCACGTAACACCTGATATTGTTCGAGACGGCGTTCACGCATTTGTTCAGCTTGTTTGCGGTCACTGATGTCGCGCACAATCATTTGTACTTGTAGTGCTTCACCTTCTGATGTGTATACGAGTGTTAGGTTCACTTCAGTAGGTACTTGCGTCCCGTCAAAGCGCACAAATGCCGTTTCATAGAGGGGAATAAGTTCGCTATCTAGCAATTGGTCAATATAGTCACGGAATTTCGCGTATTCGCTTTCTAGGATGTAATGCTGAATGCCGTGTTGGAGCAATTTACCATAATCGGTATCCAGTAATCGTGCCGCCTCCGTATTGACAACAATGAGCGTGGTATCCAAATCCATAATGAAAATGGCATCTTGGCTATTCTCAAACAAGGTGCGATAACGGCGTTCATTGCCATACAAGGCATTCTCTGTCTGTTTGCGAATAGTGTTATCACGGAAGGTCAAGACATAAGCGTCGATTTCATCTTGCACATTATCGAGCGCAGAAATACTCAGTTCAAGATAGCGCCCACTCATGACAATATCATGGCTACTAGAAATCCATGACGGTTGCTGCCCGACAAACGGAACAATATCCGGCATCATAGTATGAAGCGATTTGCCGAGCATTGTTTCTTCATCTTGGCGCAATAGGCGCAGCAAGGGTGGATTTACTGAGAGAATATTAAGACCGGCATCGGCAACCATCACGGCTTCGGGCAGATTATCAATAATGGCATGATACGAAATAGGCGAGGCAACCATACTGCGCGTCTGCAACAAGAATCGCTCAAAAATAACGGCGCTAATCGTAAAGAGCATGGGGGCAAGGTCAAGCCCACGTAGAGGGGCAATATTGGTCAATGTGACGATATTGCCCAATACCGGAATTGCCACACCGAGCAGTACCATCTGCGATTGAGATTGTTGCAAATCAATCGATTCGACGGAGGTGATAATCAACCAATAAGCACCGATTAAAATGAGGATATAAGAATAAACCAGATTAATACCCCACCATGCCCCATAATTCGGGTCAAGTGATTCAAAGCCAGCCGTTGAAATAATGGGAATCTCGCCAACGAAGAATAAATTGTGGGATGCCGATGTCCATATGAGCAACATGGATATCACTGGCACAATCAGCAAAGTCATAATTTGTACGGGTCTAAACCGCAGTATGCGCCCACTATAGCGCCCTGCAAAAAGCAACCATGTCACCGGAACTGTCGTTACACCAAAGTATTTGAATCGCTGCGCTGTCAGCATGGCTTCGGGGGTATTGGCAGCAACTTCTACCGCATATGCCAACGCCCAAATTGCGACACTCAGCATCATCACGATAAAGGCGCTAGAGCCTGCAATATGCCGTCGTCGCCAACCTTGTAAGGCGAGTGTTAGCAAAATTAGCCCAGACCCTAAAGAAAGGAATATATACAAAAGTTGCGGATTTCCGGTCATTAGCTGCCCACTCGATAACTGTCCAAGTTAATATCGCCACAATTCGTAACTGTCTAAAAGCCCCTTTCGGGTTTCATCGCGCCTCATACAACATTGCAAGATGAGCGAGATGTTCCGGGGACATCCACCCTGCTTTGTTAAACAAGAGAATGGTAGCTTAAAGTAACAAACAATAAGACGCACGATATACCAAGTGCGTCTATGAATGCTTTAACTATTGTACAACAATTTTGTGGTTTATGTGTTACAAAATTTGTGACAAAAAGAGTTTTGTACGGTCATGTTGTGGATTAGTGAAAAAGTGTTCCGGTGTTCCCACTTCCACGATATAACCTTCATCCATGAAAATGACACGGTCAGCGACTTCTCGTGCAAAATTCATTTCGTGGGTTACAACAATCATCGTCATACCGCTAACTGCCAATTCTTTCATCACATCTAGCACTTCTTTAATCATTTCGGGGTCAAGTGCCGATGTCGGTTCATCAAAAAGCATAATCTTGGGCTGCATAGCTAATGCGCGTGCAATTGCGACACGTTGTTGCTGCCCACCAGAGAGTTGCCCCGGATATTTGTGAGCCTGCTCCGGAATCCCGACGCGCTCTAATAGACTGAAAGCAATTTCTTCTGCTTCGGCTTTGGGGCGATGGCGAACATGACGTTGTGCCAGCGTGATATTGTCTATCACGGTCAGGTGGGGGAACAAATTAAATTGCTGGAAAACCATGCCTGTTTCGCGGCGAACGGCACTAATATTGCGGACATCATTTGTCAAACGAATACCATCGACAATGATATCGCCTTCTTGATGTTCTTCCAGACGATTGATACAGCGTATCAAGGTTGATTTACCGGAACCCGATGGTCCAATCACCACGACCACTTCGCGTTCTTTGACTTCTAAGTCAATATCTTTAAGAACATGAAATTCGCCATACCATTTATTCATGTTGATACATTCGATAACGGCATTTTCACCTAATCTTGTTTCTTGTTCTTGGGCAACCATAATTTCCTCGAAAAATAGTTATTGTTTTTGCAAAAATGAAAAACTTACTGACAGACACGGACATTATAGGGGCGAACCTGTGTGTTCGCCCGTTGTGAATTATAGTGGGAGCGCGCAGTAGCACTCCCCTTCAGTCATTTATATTATGTTAAACGACGGGTCGCACCAGAACCACTCGCTTCTAGCAGACGGCTGATATACGACAGCACATAGCTAATCACAAAGTATAGGATTGAGATAAATACCAATCCTTCCAAGCGTGTCCCGACAAATTCAGGCTGAACAGACATCGAGTTCACAACCCCTGTCAAGTCAACCAAGGCGATAATCGTGACCAGTGACGTATCCTTAAACAGCGAGATAAACTGACCAACGAGTGCCGGAATGACGGCTCGTAACGCTTGTGGCAGGGTAATCAACAATGTTGCTTGCCATGCGCTCAAACCGAGTGCTTTCGCAGCTTCGTTTTGCCCCGGTGGGAGTGATTGTAAGCCACCCCGTACATTTTCCGCCATATAAGCGGCACTAAAGGCAATCGTGGCAATAATCGCCCGATAGCCATTTGGCACATTAGAAAATTCAGGGCGAATCAACGGAATGAGCAACTTCATGAAGAACAATACCGTGATAAATGGTGAGCCACGAATCAACTCAATGTAAGCCGTACAGAGATACTTAATCAGAGGCAGGTCACTGCGACGACCTAGCGCCAAGCCAATCCCAATTGGGAAAGCAATGATGATTCCGTAGACGGTCAACATCATCGTTAGCAGCAAGCCACTCCAGTTATCAGGGTTCGATTGGGAAAAAAGCCAGTCATTGTTGGGGTCTTGCACGCCCACACCAGAGAAGAAAATAGCTATGATGATGAGTCCGGCAACCCAGAAAGGCATAAGAACCGCGCTTCCTGAAATGCCATCAGCAGAATCGGCTGTATTGAGTGAACTACCAAAAGCAGCAGACAATATCAATGGAATGAAGCCCAAGCGTACAATCGAGCCAGCCCAACCACCACCATTAATGCGCTCCATCATCATGATAAGTGCCAGATAGCTGACAATAATGGCGATAACAACCAGCATATCGCCATCCGTGCTACCGCTATTAGGTCGCCAGCCACGCCAACCATTGCGCTGTCCCATGCGATAAAGGGCTAAACATTGCAATCCAAGCGCAATTACACCGCCTATTGCCACGGCTGTCGTAATCTGGAAACCTGTGACAAATATCCACATCAGAGCCGGTATCGATATCAAGCCGTAAGTTGTCAATTGTGAAGCGCGTTTGCGATTATCGTTATTCTCCATCAATATGACAGCACCATAACCGAGTAAGCCAAAAACGAAGAAAATCGTGGTATTAACTTTGATGCGGTCAAAGAAGGGGGTCACATAAGCGCGTAAGAAATCGCCAAAAGACCGTTCGCCACGATATTGGTTACTCGTCAGCACGACAAATGGCAAAGGCGTATTGCTCTCATCACGCGGTACGGGGTTGGCTTCCACGACAATTTCATCGAAGAAATCTGTGGCGCGTGAATAAACTTGGGTAAAGCCATCATCGCCAGAAACATTGCTGAGGCGCACGGGGTAAATCCCTTGGACTTCAAGGATTGCCACACTACCGCCGACATTGACAGTTTCTTCAGCAGCCGTACTTTGTGCCGTCGGCGAGATTGTCGAGACGTTGCGAATATCTTGCGTATTCACTTCTGGGGTGCTGGCTTCGGTTTCATCTGTCGTTTCTACGACTTCGGGCATCACCGCATTGACATCAACTTTTTCAAGGATGTACCAACCATCGGCTGGCAATGTGAAAGTTGCCACATCATCAGCACTTTCCAGCAAAAATGGTTCACTCAGCACCTCGCCTGTTGCCACATTAACAATCGTAACTAACACAGAGATACTGTTGACCTGATAGGTTTCGATGATGGCATCGGGTATTTCAACACCCTCAATAGCCATAGTATGGGCTTCAATTTGGGCATCAGTGAGAGTCGGGATACCTCTATCACGGATACTTTCTGCGTTAGCATCCAATTCCGCCTGTAAGACATCACGTTCTGCAATGAGTGCCAGCCGATTGCGTGCCGCATTGCGTAAGGTGTTGGCGGGGATACTGCTATAACCCACTAAATTGGCAAGTGTCGCTTCACTTTCGACGAGCGCATCTGCAAAACGAATTGTAATTTCTTCATCGGCTTGCCCAATAAAGGCTACCTGTGGAATCGGTGTTTCGATAGCACTGCCCGTTTGAACTGCGCCTTGACCTGCCAACATATAGAAATTCGGCAATTCTATCAGCGATTTCGTGACAATCGGCAACAATACTAGCGCGAGTACAATAGCGACCATAGTAACAATCATCGTGCGAGCAATTTGCTTTATCCACACCGCAACTGCCATTCCCATCACAGTGATTGAGAATAGTGTCAACACTTGAATACGCCACATATTCTGCGGTGCGAAACTGCCGACCATGTATTGGCGCAAGTTGGCAGTAATGGCGAGCCAATTGCCTTCTTGGATTGTCCATCCACTCACATTCACGACGGTATAAAAAACGAGTAAGGCACCCAGTACAGTGAGAATAGCATTCCCAACCGAATTGAACAGGTTCTCCCGAATCCACTTCAAGACACCTGCTTCGAGTGCCGGTGGGGGTTTCGCCTCTGGTTCTAACGAACTGACATAAGTCATGTCATTGTCATTGGGCGTTTTATTATCATTTGTCATCTTTACGCCCTCCTAGCGTGTCACCAACTGGAATCGACCATTAATGTAATTCATCACGAGCGAGATAATCAGACTCATCGTGAGATAAACGACGAGTACAAGGAAAAATCCCGTAATAGATTGACCTGATTGGTTCATGATAGTTGTCCCAATCATATAGGTATCGGCATAAGCAATCGCTGCCGCAAGGCTACTATTTTTAGCAAGGTTGAGATATTGATTGCCCATCGGTGGGATAATCACACGCAATGCCTGTGGCAAGACAATCATTCGTAGTGCTTGAGCGTTACTCAGCCCTAATGCACGCGAGGCTTCGACTTGCCCCCATGGGACAGCTTGGATACCTGCACGGACAATTTCGCCGATAAAAGCCGATGTATAAATCACCAAACCGAGCAAAAGCGCCATATAGAACGGTGTCAGTTCTGAACCGATTTCAACCCGTCCAAAGCGATTGCGTTCTGGGATACGGATGAGAAAGGGGGCGGTGTTATAGCGTATTAATTCTTCGGCATCCAGCAATTCTTCAGTACGCGCTTGCTCTAATGTAACAACCTGTGCGCTATCACCTTCTCCAATAGTCACTTCTTCCGGCAAGCCTTGGGTTTTGGCAGCAAACCAGCCGACAATACCGAAAAGTAAAATAATACCGAGTGCATACAAAAGGCGTGGAATCGGCTTTCCTGTGCGAATTGTCACCTGCCCAAAATAAACATAGGCAGCGATAGCAACAATCAAGCCAATCACTAAGGCGATGCCAAAGAGCATAAAGTTCACTGTAATGGCGAATGCAGGGTAAACAAAACCTGAGCGCCCAAGGTAGAAGGCGGGTAAAACTTCGCCGTAGACAAAACGGGCATTCTCAAGGATACCCATCCCTGCTAGTCCATCGAGTATTACATGCCCGACAAATTGTGCGGCAAATGAGATACCGATACCCATTACAAAGCCTTCCCATCCTTCGGGAATGCTATCCGTATAACGGGGGAGGACAAACAATCCTGCCCCAACCACCGCCAGCGCGATAATCACAGCATAACTATCACCCATATAGCGGAAGGCGATTTCTAGCAGCAAAACAGCCGTAACTGCGCCCGTCACAAGCCGTTGTGGGAGTGTTCCTACGCGCACAGTCACAATCCACACAGCGATAATCGTTACTAAATAGGGGATATAACGCAGTGGCACAATCAGCACGGATTCGTTGGGCAATGTAATATCGTTTTCTGGCAAGCCCAACATGACGACAAAATACCAGAAAATAAGTTGTACCAGTAGCGGCGTATTTCGCAGAATCTCGACATAGACCCGCGAAATCGTTCGCACTAACCAGTTTGAACTGAGTAAGAAGATACCCAGCAAAATACCCAGTGCCGTTGCGCTGACTAACCCGACGCTGACGATACGTAATGTATTGCGAACGCCGACTAAAAACGCATCTTGATAAGTGCTATTCACCGAATAAGATTCGGGTGCTTCGTTGATGGGGATACCGCTACGGCGCGACAAAAATTCAAAGCCCGGTACAAGATTTTTTTCTTGTAGCGCACCAGAGACACTCACCCACATTGCCACCAATAAAAAAACCACAACAAAGGCAAAGATTATCTGTGCTGCTGCCCGAATAAAGCGCAAATCGCGCAAAAAGGCGAAAGTATCAGCCTCTTGTGGTGGCATGTGAGGGATATTTTTACTTTTGGACATAAGCCAATTCCCAGAAATAAACAAAATATTAAAGCAGCGAGATATTTATTAAAAAGTATCTCGCCGTTGTATTACAGTTTCATAACAGATAGGTGATTGATAGCATCACCATTAACCACCTATCTGGCTGCGATTTAACGGAATGGCGGGGCGTAAATCAAGCCGCCGCGTGTCCATAAATCATTGACACTACCGGCACGTGCCAGACCAATTGGGGTCAGGTTACGTTCATAAATTTCGCCATAGTTACCGACTTGGCTGATAACGTTCACCATGAAGTCATTGGCAATGCCGAGGTAGCTACCACTATCATTATTGCCTTGTCCCAAGATACGTGCGACATTGGGTCCAACGCGAGCGATATAAGCATCATCAGCTTCACCATCTGCTGGCAAGAAATCACCAATATTTTCGCTAGTGATACCTGCTTCTTCTGCGTTAATCAAGCCAAAGACTGTCCATGCAATGATTTCAGCAAATTGGGGGTCATTTTGTGGTGATAAGGGACCGAGTGGTTCTTTACTGATGGTTTCTGGCAGAATCATGTGTTCGCCAGGATCTGGTGCTGAAATATGGAAAGAAGCGATACCGCTCTTATCCGTTGTCCAGCTTTCACATGCGCCACTGAGGTAGGCATCCCATGTGCTGTTGGCATCGGGGAAGGTCAAGATAGAAATATCAATACTATTGGCTGCTGTGTAATCCCCAATGTTCAATTCTGTCGTTGTACCGGCTTGGACACACATGGATGAACCATCAAGTTCAGCAATGCTGTTCACACCGAGTTCAACACGGGTACCAACACCTTGTCCATCAAAGAAGGTGGTTGGACCGAAGATTGCGCCCCATGTCACATCACGGCTGAGTGTCCATGTCGTATTACGCGACATCATGTCCACTTGACCGGATTGGATAGCCGCTTGACGTTCTGTACCGGCTAACGGACGAACATCAACAGCACTGGCATCACCGAGAACGGCAGCAGCAACAGCACGGCAGACATCAATATCGAAGCCGACATATTCGCCTGCATCATTGAGGAAGCCGAAGCCACGAACATTGGCATTACCACCACAAATCAACGAGCCACGGTCAAGAACAGCCTGTGTAATTGGACCCAGTTCTGATTCTTGCGCGGTGATAGAGGTAACGCCCACAATGAGTAACGCACCAACAAGTAAAAGTGTTACCAGACGTGAAAAACGAGTTTTCATATTTTTTCTTTCCTTGCATAATTAAACAATTCTGTATCTGCACTTTATCAAGCACCCTGTGTTTTTAACATATTCCTGACAATTGAGCAAGCGTTAGCCAGCATTTTCATCATGAATTGCCCTATTCTCTAACATAGCGATGTGTGAAATCACAATTCATGGTTTAACTTTGTACGGAGGGATGTTGTGCAATTCGTCTATTTTACCAGAAAATACGTCAAATCATGTCAAGTACCATAGCAAACCACTTGTTTAACAAACTATCTGCGATAACACCTTAACATCGGTCTCACTTTGCAATTTTGTGTGAGGCGCAGTGAAACCCCGAAAGGGGCTTATGAGCGCCAAAATACGCAAGCTTTCGGCTGCAATGTATTTCAACATCAGGGAAGCGCAGATTGCAATAAACGCTCATAGAGAGCCAATGTCTCGCCCACGACATAAGCGAGCGAAAAATCTCGTTCGGCAATCACACGCCCATTCGACCCCATTTGCTGCCGCAGTTGGGCATTATCAATCAATTGTTCCAGCGCAGATAGCAGGGCATCCCTATCATGAGGCGCAACCAGCAAGCCATTTTCGCCATCATGGACAATATCCCGACAGCCGGGCGTATCTGTCGTGACAATCGGTCGCGCACAAGCCGCTGCTTCTATCAACACTTTGGGGACTCCCTCGCCATATGTTGAAGGCAAACAGACGATATGCGATTGGGCGAAAACCTGTGGCATGTCGTCGCGTTTCCCCCACCATTCGAGAATACCCTCTTGTGACCAGTCTTCGAGTTGGGTTTGCGAAACGGTATCCGGCGAAGTAGCTTCGGCATAGCCCACAATGACAAAACGGGCTTTATGACGGAGTCGGCGTGCTGCTTCTGCAAACATCCCTAAGCCCTTTTGCCACATCAAGCGCCCTGCAAATAATACAACAGGTAAACCGTTTGCTTCTGGTGTGGGGACAAAGTATGTCACATCAACCCCACTGCCGCGAATCAAAACTGCTTTATCAGGCGCGATGAGACCCATAGCGACAAAACGGGCTAAATCATCTTCATTCTGGAAAATCATAGCCGTATTGCAATGTCCGAGAGCGACTTTCAGTAAGGGACGTACTATTTGCCGAATCAGCCGCGCTTTCTTCGTATCATCAACGAAGACATAGCCGAGTCCACTCATCGCTCCCACAACAGCCCGAATCCCACTGAGGCGGGCGGCAATCCCACCATACAAAACGGGCTTGATACTAACATGATGCACGATATCAGGTTGCAGTTGGCGATACAAGGCAAGCATAGCTTGTAATGTCTTGACCTCCGAGAATGGATTTATCCCATGTTGAGCGAGTGGCAAGGGATGATACGGCAAGCCCGAATCAATAATTTTGGCGACATTTTCAGTATCGGTATCCGATGTTGTGACATGCACATCATAACCCGCATCACAGGCAGCTAAGGCTAATGGCAGGCGATGAGACACAAAAAAACGTGGGATATTGACGTTGTAGAGAATGCGAGTCATAGGGCAAGTTTTTCATCGAAATGGTGTGCGAGGTGCAAGATACTCAGTAATAGATACTTCAATGTGCTAAATGCGTTAATTGTGCTAATTGAAGCCTTCGACTAGCGACTTCTGTGCTAAAATGCTCCCATAGCCTATCGAAAAGTTGTTAAAAAGCAACAGCTATTGTTGCAGGATACGGGTAAACTGTGGCATAGTTGCCTTAATTGAATCACGGATAATCATTCATCTATCCATACGTGCGTTAGTTACATCGCGGACATGAAAAATCATGCCCCTACGGTTCAAGAATGATATTTCGTAGGGACTGCCTTCTGGCTGTCCGAAAAAATCTCACGGTAAGGTGAATAAATACAATCGCGGATATTGCTTTAACCACATCATAATATTAAAGAGGTCGGGAATGCTGGAATCATTCTTCACAGAAGAACGGGTACATGGGGGCTGGCGTTTTTGGGTTTTATGGGTACTGTTCACTAACGTCGGCTTCTTTGCCGGATTCTTAGTCGAATGGTTAGTGATTGGGTCAATTACATTAGCTGTTGCTGTGCCAATTGCGGCAATTTTTCAAGGCGCGGTGATGAATCGTCATATTGTCATCCTCATCCCTTGGATTCTCGTGACGACCATTGGTTGGTGGATTGGTATGGCAATCATGTCATTGCTACTCTCTTTCATGCCGTTTGAGATGAATCTCATTGTGCGGACAATGCTTATCAGTGGCGGCGCGGGTTTCATCGTTGGTATTCCACAATGGCTTATCTTACGCTCAGAGGTAGAGCAAATCGGTGTTTGGTGGATATTAGTTACTGCGCTGAGTTGGGCAGTGATAGCACCCGGTATTATTCAAGGTATCCCATTAGCGTACTACATTGGCTACAATTATCGTGATTTGGTTTATCGCGCATGGAAAAAACCAGAAACTGCCACCAAACCACCTATCAAAACCGAAGTCGCACAACCCTAAAAGTCATTTTTTAGGACTTTTTCTCGTCTATTGCCAAGGCAGTAAAGCGCATAAAGGCGCGTTCTTGAGGAGTCATATCTGTGGGATATTCTTGCTGGTCGTATGATTCCAGAATACGATAGCCGTCTTTGATATAACCGCGAACGGTATGGAGGCTAATTCCCATTTCATCGGCTGCAAGGTGAGCCGGCATTCCTTCAATCACACACAAGCGAATTGCTTGCCGAATACGGTCTGTCATTTCGGGGTATTCTCGTTGGTCAGGTAAAATAGCCGCATCATAAACACGCTTATTATGGGTGCTTTTTGACAGATGAGCGATACCGGGCGTAATCAGAAAATTATAATCTAGGGCATAAACGATTGCCCATGCTATCTGCATTTTGACTTCTTGCTTAAGTAAAAACGCTCGCACACCCAAAGCGGCAACTGTATCAAGCAATTGAGTATGAATAGCTTGTGCCAGACAAATCAACAGCGCCTTGGGAACAATCCGCATCATGCGACCAATTACCTCGCGGACTTGGCGTGAATCGCCCAAATGGTCAGCATCAATGATAATCACATCCGGCAGCTCTGCAATCGGTATCTCGTTCAGATATGCCCAGAAAGCGTCAATTTCTGTCGTCATAAATGTGACCCGTGTGCGCCTATCCCACGCGAGGTAGCTATTGATGGCTTGCATGGCATAATAATCCGTATCTAATACCACGACTTTTAGATTGATAGTTCCAATACCCAACATGCTATACAGCCCAACGAACCCATGAATATCTGCTCAATGCAACTATATGTCGAAATGCCACAGCACGCAATAAGCCCTTTGGGGGTTTCGTTAACTTCCGTTACAATCATCTTGTCAAATGATGAACCGCCAAAACGCTAAGAGCGCCAAGAAAAATAGCTGTCATTGTCGAAGCAAATGATGGAAGTCGCTGTTGATTGGGGCTTGAAGGCTATTTTTGGCATGGTCGGACACAGTAATCTGGGTGTTGCGGATGCTATTCGGACAGAAGAAGAAAAAGGCACAATACGCTTTATCGGGGTGCGGCATGAGGGCGCGGCGGCTTTTGCAGCGAGTGGATACGCTAAGTTGACAGGCAGTCCGGCTGCGTGTCTTGGTATTGCGGGTCCGGGTTCAACCAATTTGTTAACGGGCTTGTGGGATGCGAAAGTAGACCGGGTGCCGATACTCGCGCTCAGTGGGCAGGTACAGACCCAAGTTTTGGGACCGGGTGCTTTCCAAGAGGTCGATTTGGCTGCGGCATTTAACAGCGTGGCAGAATGGTCACAAACGGATTTGAGCAATAAAAATGCCGCGGATTTGATGGCACTGGCAATGAAACATGCTATCGTCAATCGAGATGTAGCACACCTTATTTTCCCCGATGAAGTGGCATTTGCATCGGGATTACAACCCCGTCCTGAAACGCCGCGACAGGGACGTATCAGCACAACAGAAATTTCGCCTCCAGAAGCACAATTGCAAGAGGCTATCGCACTGCTGAAAGAATCACGCATTACAGCGATTGTTGTCGGCAAAGGCGCGAAACCGTTTTGTTCACAAATTATGGCATTAGCAGAAATCCTTGAAGCGCCGATATTGACGACATTTAAGGCGAAAGGGCTGATACCTGATACGCATCCCTTGGCGTGTGGAGTGGTCGGGCGCAGTGGGACACCAGTTGCCAGTTTCATGATGAATCGTGCGGATACAATGCTTGTTTTTGGTGCGAGTTTCAGCAATCACACGGGAATCGCCACTTACAAAAAATTAATTCAGGTTGATTCTGACCGTATGATTTTAGGCAAATTTCATCCCGTTGATGTACCAATTTGGGGCGATATTGGGCGCACAGTGGACTCGCTGACAGAGGCACTATCTAACACGAAAGGGACGTATCAGCGCGATTATATCCGCCGCGAAATTGCAGGGCGCTGGAAGTTGTGGCGCAAAGAAAAGTCTGACCGTGCGGCGGCTGATGACGAAAATGGCGTGAACTCGGCATTGTTGTTCCAAGAGATGAGTGCCGTTGCACCAGAAAATACGGTCATAGCAGTGGATGTCGGTAACAATACCTATAGTTTCGGGCGTTACTTCGAGACAAAATCTGGGCAAGAACTCCTGATGAGTGGTTATCTTGGCAGTATCGGCTTTTCGTTTCCGGCGGCAATAGGGGCATCTGTCGCGGTTGATGGTGCGCGTCCGGTGTGGGCGGTTGCTGGTGATGGAGGCTTCGGGCAGTATGCGATGGAATTCACGACGGCGGTAAAGTACCAATTGCCGATTAAGTTAGTGTTGCTGAATAATAGTGAAATTGGCAAAATCAGCAAGGAACAACGCGGCGTAAAAGTTTCGGTTTGGCAAACGAGTCTTGTAAACCCCAACTTCGCGGAGTTTGCCCAACTGTGCGGCGGCTGGGGAAAACGGGTCAGTAAAAATGCTGATGTTCGGGCAGGATTAGAGGCTCTTGCCGCCACTGATTCGCCCGCTATTCTTGAAATCATGACTGACGTATTGAAGATTTGACATTACCTCAAACCCTTCTCGAATACTTTGAGAGGGATTTGAGATACTCAGGCATCAATGTAGCTATCTGAGAGAATTACAACGGACAGTATTGGATACTGTCCCTACAGACCCGTTATGATTTGTAGGGACATAATCTATTGTGTCCGCCGCACGCTATAACATTTAGTCGTTATCCAGATTGGCTTTGCGAAGTTCCAACAAAATCTGACGGAACGTATGCAGTGGGTCTTGGGTATTGAAACGAATTCTTGACAAGCCCTCAGTCATCATGGGTGCTTGTGGCAATGACCCTAATTGGATGAGTAGAATCGGCTTTTCACGGGTGACAAAATAGCGAATCGAACGCTGCACATAAGATACATGGAGTGACCGCTTCGACAGAATCGCCAATAAGAGTGGGCTTTCTTGTTGGGCTTGTGCAATCGCATCATTCCAAACTTGTGTCTCTAGTTGTAGATGTTGTGGTGCCCAAATTTTGATACCGTTATCTTCAAGATAAGCGAACAATTTACCGACAATGAGTTTCCATTCTGCTGGGGCATAGGCTAGGAAAACCGATTTTGCTAAGTCATTGGGCGCGAGACCATGCCCAAAAAAAATGCCGGGAATTGTATGTTCATCGGTTGTTAATTTTCTTAATTTCGCTGCTTCAATGACGCTAAAAGTTTCGTCATCGTCACTTTCAATCGACTTTTTCTCTAATGTCCCATCGCGTAAACCCTCAATCAATTCATCGGGGTTATTGGTGTACCACATTTTCACCTGCGTTCCAACACGTACCATATCATTGATACTTAAAATACGTTGCTTAGTCAGGCGACGGTCATTAACCCATGTCCCATTCACGGTATTGAGGTCTTCAACAGCATAGCCATTTTCCGTGTAAATCAGACGCATATGATGACGACTGACCTCTGGCTCTTGAAGTACAATTTCATTATTCACATCGCGTCCCATGGACAAGGTTGTTCTATCCAGCAAGTAAATTTCTGGTTGTGGCAAGGATGCTTGTTTGATGATGATATAGTGTGGGATATCACCTGCCGCATTGCTTGCGCTAGAAACAGGTGGGTTTGTCCCTGTCGCAATATCTGTCGGCAAATATTCTAGAGTAATTGAATCTCCTAATTCAACAATACTATGGGCATGGAGTAACCACCCCCCCTGATTGATCTCTTTGCCGTTGACAAAGGTGCCATTGGTAGAACTTAAGTCATGGATTTCATAATCTTCCAAGACACGTACCAAGCGACAATGGGTTCGACTGACTTCGTTATCTTGGATGATGATATCATTTTTACGACCACGCCCAATTAATAGAACATCACCATCTAGGGGGATGTGTCGTCCGGGTTCGGGTCCACGTAGCATTTTTAAACTTGGCATAGCACAATAAGACCTTCTAAATGAGAATAAGGCATCTTTATTATAGCAGACTCAATGGGGCAATGAAATAAACCAGATGGGCTAGTAGGGCAATCGCATCAAATCTAATGAGACTATTTTAACATCAGATGCTGAAAGAATCTGGTAAAAAACTTGCAAGCACCATAAATGGCACTTTTACAGAGCTTTGCCGAATGACATCTCGTTTCATTTTTGGGGCGATAGCCCTTTGCCACATCCTTGCGTGACTTGACCCGTCTGTGGTAAACTCGCGTTATGATAATAATGGACTATCATTAAAACTCGTGAACGATAAATCCCGACAGCAGAATCACATAGACACATGCTCTCCAACCGCGTAGGTGTTACCCTACTCGGCTTTTTGCGTTTGTGTCACAGTTGGGATTTCATGTAGAAAGGTACTTTCTTGGACGACAGTAGTTCTGGCTATCTACTTCTGATGGTGTTTTTGCTGTTGTTAGATACCCTTATCACTATAGCCTATGCAGCACTGCAAAATGCTCGCCAGAGTGATTTACAGGAGCAAGCCGATGAGGGCAAAGGTTGGGCGAAAACGGCGCTGACTCTGCTGGATGCAAAATCCAAACTCTATATTACCTATACAGTGAGTACAACCTTGCTCAATTTTGCGATTGCAGTGATAGCCACGATTACCTTCGTGATACCCGCCTTTGCTGACACGATTAATCTGTCACGAGCCGTTGCCGTGTTGATTGTGATGCTCATAGGGGCTGTGGTGATGATTGTCGGGAATATTGTGCCGGAGGCGATTGGAAGTGCCTATGCTAAGCCCTTAGTCCGGCTGCTGACACTGCCTTTGCATTGGTTTACCGTATTGCTGACACCCCTTACGCTTGTTATGGTGACAATTAGTTCAGTCCTAGCACGGCTATTTGGCAGTGATAAGCTCGTTAATACGGTCACGGAAGAAGAAATCATGACACTCGTGAGTGCCGGACACACAGGCGGCGCAATTGAAGTGGAAGAAAAAGAGATGATTTACTCAATCCTCCAACTTGATGAGACTTACGCCCGTGAAATGATGATTCCGCGCATTGATATGGTTGCCATGTCTATTGATACCCCTATTGACGAGGCAATTGGAGTCTTCAATGATTCTGGTTATTCGCGTGTTCCTGTTTATGACGAGACGATTGATAATATCGTCGGTTTAGCCTATGCCAAAGATGTTCTCAAATTACTCAATAATGGGGGCTTGGAAGGACATAGTATCCGTGATTTAATTCGCTCGGCACACTTTATACCAGAAACGCTGCCCGCCCGTAAATTACTGCGTGACTTACAGAGTCGCAAGGTTCATATGGCAATTGTGGTTGATGAATATGGTGGGACAGCCGGCTTAGTCACAATCGAAAATATCATTGAAGAAATTGTCGGCGATATTCGAGACGAGTACGATACCAACGAAGAGGGCGAATACATTAAAAATAGCGAGACCGAATACATCATTGATGCTGGGATGGATATTGATGATATCAATGACTTGCTCGGCATCAGTATTAGCTCTGATGATACCGACACGCTAGGGGGCTATATCTACTTGATGATTGGGCGCGTGCCGATTGTCGGTGAAGTGATTGAAACAGACGAAATCACCATGACTGTCCGTTCGATTGATGGTCGGCGGATTCGTAAAGTATTGGTCACATTGAAGCCGCATGTACTAGAAAGCTCTGACAAAGATAAACCAGAGCAAGTCACTGATACAGATGAAGCGCAAGAACAGACTGTGGACGCAACATGAAATCTAATTTGACCATCTTAATTGGTAAGGCAATTGCCGCGAGTCGCGCTGCTTATGCGCCGTATTCTGATTTTCCAGTAGGCGCTATTCTGGTGGACAAAGAGGGCAATCTCTATAGCGGCTGCAATGTCGAAAATGCCTCTTATCCGGCGAGTATCTGTGCGGAACGAACGGCATTAGTCAAAGCGGTTAGTGACGGGGTACGCGACTTTGAAGCGATTATCATTGCCACACAAAATGGCGGCTCTCCGTGTGGGATTTGTCGCCAGATGCTCAACGAATTTTCCCCGACAATGCGTGTTGTCTGTGTATCGTTTGAGGGTGATATCACGATTGACGCACCCCTCAGTGATTTATTACCACATGGTTTTGGTCCCTCAGATTTGATTTCACCACCTGAATAACCATCCAAGCCAGCATTTTCGGGCGTTGTTTGGTTGGGCTTCAACCTATAAAGGTGATGTATAATCATTATCCTCACAATTATCTAGTCGTGCCAGAAATTTGCGCTGAGGTATTTGTAAGCATTATCTGGGAATAGTGTCACCACGATAGCGGATTCGCCATTTTCTGCGTGTTCTTCTGCGACACGTAAAGTAGCCACCATCGCCGCCGCCGCACTAATCCCCACGAGATAACCTTCCTCACGGGCGAGTCGTCGTGCCATGCGATACGATTCTTCGGTATCAATACCCATATCACGGTCAGCGAATGTCGGATTGTAGATGCCGGGTTTCATTGCGCTTGCCATGTGCTTCCAGCCCTCAATACCATGAAAGGCGAGATTCGGTTGGGCGCTAATGATTTGAATCGCAGAATTGTATGCTTTCAAA
Organism: Anaerolineae bacterium; assembly: GCA_030950085.1. Classification (GTDB taxonomy): domain Bacteria; phylum Chloroflexota; class Anaerolineae; order Aggregatilineales; family Phototrophicaceae; genus JAUZRW01. The sequence continues at coordinate 20,898 of JAUZRW010000201.1, read as the reverse complement.
CGCCGACCTGTGCCGGTCAATGTCCCTGATGTACCGAGTCCGGCGACGAAGTGTGTCACCTTGCCTTGTGTCTGCTGCCAAATTTCGACACCGGTCGTTTTGTAGTGTGCTTGCCAATTGGCAGGATTATTGTATTGGTCAGCGTAGAAGTATTTATCGGGTTCTCTTTGCACGAGTTCACGCACCGCGATAATCGCGCCATCACTGCCTTCTAGTGGGTCAGTAAAAACTAAGTCTACGCCGTATGCCCGTAAAATAGCGATTCGTTCGGGACTAGCACTCTCTGGCAGAAATAGCTTCACGCCGAAACCTCTTGCTGCACCGAGCATGGCATAGGCGATTCCGGTATTGCCACTGGTACTATCTATGAGGATTTTGCCATTGCCCAAATCGCCATTGGCAAATGCTTGATGCACTATCTCACGGGCAGCACGGTCTTTCACACTGCCACCGAGATTCGCCCATTCTGCTTTGGCATAAACTTGAATATTTTCGGGTAAATGGGCAGTGATGTGTCGGAAACCGAGTAACGGCGTATTGCCAATTTGTGCTTCAACATCGACGGCGGCAAGATTAGATGCGGTGTGATAATTGACTTTGCGTAATGCGCTCATGTTGTCTTTGATGCCCTTTGCTCACGATTGATTTGGCGCTCAGTGTGGGGGTTGGGTCTGCGCCTGTGATTGCATCAAAAAAGCCAACTTGCAAACAAAAAAGCGCAGAATATCGCGTCCCAACTTGGGTTTCGCTTCCACACTTTAGCGTGCTGTTGGCTGATAATGGTCTCGTTATGATTGCCGTTGCTAGTCTAAAGTCGGTTGCTTCCCATCTTCAGACAACAACAGACTGCGCGATGTTGCATGACTTCAATTTCCTTTGTAACGTTTTGATGAGTCTAGACTCTGTTGCTTCAATTGTCAATGATTCCATCTGTATTCGTCCAGATATCAGCCCGAATAACAATAAAAATGCTGCAATAACCGCTAGAACCAGTAGGACGCAACATGGGTTACGCCCCTATTGTTTTGGTGAATTGTCGGGTTAAACAACGATATTGACTTTCGGCTCTTTGCCACCACGTCCGGGGATGAAGATAACCCGTCGTGCTTCGTTGCCGTTGAGTGCGTTTTTAGCAGCCGCACTCGCTAGAGCCGATGTTTTCGCATCCTCTTCACTGATATCGGGCGAGACCATGATATTTTCACGCGGTTTGCCATTAATCATGACGACTAATGCGACTTCATCTTCTTTCGCTTTTTCAGCATCATATTCTGGCCAATCTTGTGTATGGACACTGTAATCCCAACCCATACGCGCCCATAATTCCTCGGCGATGTGCGGCGTAATCGGTGCCATCAGACGCAGCAGTGTTGACACAACTTCGTTAAAGCGTTCTTGGCTGATACCGGCTTTAATCGCCGTTTTCAAGTCATTTCGCAGTTCCATCAGATTCGCAACTGAGCCATTGAACTTGAAGTTTTCCAAATTTTGAGTCATTTTGCCGATAGCTTGATGCGCCTTGCGTTCTGCCATACGGTCAGCATCGGCATTGCTTTCACCAGAGACACCATTTTGCACTATATCCCAAACATCATTGACCCAGCGCACAACACCAATAATCTGATGGTCATCCCATGGTCCGCCTTTTTCCCAATCAAAGCCGAACATCAGATAAGCACGCACGACATCCGAACCATATTTGTCAACCAGTACATCGGGGTTAACGACATTGCCCTTGCTCTTAGACATACGCTCAACTTCCAGATGATGCTTGAGTTGATTCACATTGTTCTCGCCTTCAATGGCAGGGATGACCACTTGTGCTGTATCGAGGACTTCGACCAATTGCATCTCGTCACCAATCCACAGGGTATTCTCGACACGTTTCATCAGCTCGCCTTCAATGACCGCGACTCCTTGTGGGAAACGTTGCTTGCTGCCGTTTGCCTCTTCATCATCAATTTCGTTAACGACTTCCACATGCTCGGCGATGAGTTTTTCACCCTTAACTTGCCCCCAAGCTAAAATTTTATCGCCAGCGCGTTCTGCACCGAGTACCTGTCCCTGATTCCGCAGTTGCAAGAAGGGTTCACCCCACAGCAGGGATTCGGTCTCGCGCCCGTGCTGCTTCATGATTTCCAGCGTGTCATCGAAAATACCTAAATCACGCATAGCCTTGGCAAACCAACGGGCATAGAGTAAGTGCATCGTGGCATGTTCCGCACCGCCGGTATAGGTATCGACAGGCAGCCAGTAAGCCGCTTCTTCAGCATCAAAAGCGCCATCATCTTTGTGCGGCGATAGATAACGATACCAGTACCACGACGAACACATGAAGGTATCCATCGTATCGGTTTCGCGCCGTGCTGGTCTGCCCTCACTATCGACTGTATTCAAGAAGGGTTCGTGATAAGTCAACGGACTACGACCTGTCGGCATAAATTCGACATCTTCGGGCAATTCAATCGGCAGTTTGTCATCGGGAACAAATTCATAGCTGCCATCTTCTCGATGAATAATCGGAATCGGACTACCCCAATAGCGTTGGCGGCTGATGAGCCAATCTCGTAAGCGATAATTGACATTTTCTTCACCGATGCCCTCTTTTTCCAGATAATCAATCGTGGCAGAAATGGCTTCACTCTTGCGCCCTTTTTCGCCATTATGATAAATCCCACTGATTGCGCCACTATTGACCATCGTACCTGCACCCGCATAAGCCTCATCCATCTCATCAGGATTCGGGATTTCATCCACGCCATCAGGTTGCACAATCGGAATAATTTTCAGACCGAATTTCTTGGCAAATTCAAAGTCGCGTTGGTCGCCATAAGGAACAGCCATAATCGCGCCTGTACCGTAGCTAATCATGACGTAATCAGCAATCCAGACGGGGATTTTTTCGTTATTGACCGGATTGATAGCATAAGCACCTGTGAATACACCGCTCTTGTCGCGGTCTTCGCTCAGACGCTCAATTTCAGTCGCTGAAGCACTTTCTTCTATATAGGCTTCGATTGCAGCGCGTTGTTCATCAGTGCTGATTTTTTCGACTAGGGCATGTTCGGGCGCTAAGACCATAAAGGTTGCCCCCCACAGTGTATCAGGGCGCGTGGTAAAGACTTCGATTGTGTCATCGTAGCCCTCTATCTTGAAGCGCACCCTCGCGCCTTCACTGCGTCCAATCCAATTGGTCTGCATGGTTTTGATGGGGTTGGGCCAATCTACCTTGCTGAAATCTAGCATCTCATCGGCGTAAGCAGTATAGCGGAAGAACCATTGCGTCATCAATTTTTGGATAACAGGCTGCCCTAAGCGTTCATCTTTGCCGTCAATGACCTGTGCATTGGCTAAAACCGTTTGTAACGCCTCTGACCAATTCACCGTTGCTTCGCCGCGATAAGCTAAGTCATTTTCGTAGAACGTCTTGAAGAACCACTCTGTCCATTTGTAGTATTCGGGCGTGCAAGAAATCGTTTCGCGCTCCCAATCGAACATCGCGCCCATGCTCTTCATCTGGTTTCGCATCCGTTCAATGTTGGCGTATGTCCATTTCCACGGATGAATATTGCGGCTAATCGCGGCTTGTTCGGCAGGTAAGCCAAAGGCATCGAAGCCCATCGGGAACAGCACATTATAACCGCGCATCCGCATCCAACGCGCACGGGCATCAGAGGGAGTCATGGCGAACCAGTGTCCAATGTGTAAATCACCAGACGGATAAGGCAACATCGTCACGGCATAATGTTTGGGTTTATCCCAATCAACCGTGCTGCGATACAGTTCGGTTTCTTGCCATTTATCTTGCCATTTTTGTTCAATATCTTTCGGATTATAGCTTTCGCTCATTGTGAATTTTTCTCTCCATTGGTTTAGTTGTCAGTGATGAGTCATCAGTTTCAGTCAATCAGAGTTTTGCATTTTAACGGCGGACAACATGGATATTGTCCCTACAAATTTATTATGAATGTAGGGACATGACCTGTCACGTCCGAAAATTGCTGAAATATCATGACAGTACGAATCTGTGATTTACTGAGTTTAGTTATCAGCATTTTAGTCATTCAATTCTGACATCATCTAAAATTCGCTTTGTCTTAGGCATCTGCTGAGGCGTAATGCACAAATCAAAATCATAACAGGCAAGCGTATAGCACTGTTTGGGTGATGTGTCCGATTGTGGAAAATGAGGAGAATCCGGTGGGGCGCGGCAATCAACCGCTACATAAGAGAAGAGCGGACGACCCCTACGCCCTGCGGATATATGATTGTGAAAATGACCATGATAAGAACTCCGCATGACTTTACAGTGTCCATACAATACACGATGTTGTGCGAACGGTCAACTATTAGCAACAACGTCCTTTTGCTTCCCTCACATTTGTCCATCTATCCGCTATAATGAACCCATACCACTATTCAAATAGAGAAAAAAGGCGATTAAATGCAACCCAAACAACGAAAAATCAAACTAGAGATGCCCAAAGACCCAAGTGGTACATATGCCAATACGGTCATGATTAGTCATAACAAAAATGAAGCCTTCTTTGACTTTATTCAGATATTGCCGCATGACCCGCGTGCCAAAGTGCAACAACGGATTATCATGAATCCGACCAGTGCCAAGTTGTTCTTGAAGGCTTTGCAAGAAAATGTGGCGAAATACGAAGAAAAATTCGGCGAAATTGAGACACCACAGCGTCCGCCGTCTTTAGCTGACCAATTGTTTGGTGTTGTCAGTGGAGAGGGTGACAATAATGGGCAATCTTAACGATATTGCAGAAACCATTCGCGCTAATATGGAAGACATCAATGCCGCCCGTGATAAGGCAATTACCCAATCACGAGAATTGATTCGTCATTGCTCACAGTGTATTCGGGCAGTGCATCGCAGCGAGTGGGAGGCAGTGGATGAAAAACTGAAAGTCGTTCAATCACGGGCAGATGAGTTACGAGCAGTGGTGGCTGGCTACCCCGAATTGTATCACAGTGGGTATACACAAGATGCGCTCAAAGAGGTTGTCGAGGCTTATATTACCTATGCCATTATTCATAACCATCCCGTTCCGACAAAGGCAGAATTGAATGTCGAAGGGTCTACGTATCTCAAGGGCTTAGGCGAGGCGGCAACAGAATTGCGGCGCTTTATCTTGGATATTATGCGCCGTCCTGATGGCGATATTGAAGAAGCGGAACGCTTGTTGCAATGGATGGATGAAATTTACGGTCAATTGATTACATTTGATTTTCCAGATGCCTTAACTCACGGTCTTCGGCGGCAAACGGACATTGTGCGTGGTGTTTTAGAGCGTACTCGCGGTGACTTGACCAATAGCCTCCAACAGCAAAGATTACAGATTGCCTTGAAAGAATTTGAAGAGCGCATGAATAACGGCTGATATGACGTAAAGGTCAATTTCCCGAATTCACATTTGGTCGCATTTCATATCGAACGTATAATGGACTCAGGTTAATCTGAGGTTTTGCACATGATGATACAAGAACGTATTAACACCGTTGAAGAATTTGAGGCATTCACAGAATTGCCGGAAAATGCTGATAGCCTGTTTGAATTTATTGGGGGAGGGATATTTGAAGTGCCATCAAATCCGGCTGTATCTAAAATTGCGATGATGATAGGGGCTTTATTATTAACCTTCGTTCAGAAACATAAACTCGGACATATAACAGGTGAAGCGGGTGGATATATCGTCAGTGGTGAACGCTATGCGCCAGATGTCGCCTTTATCTCTTATGAAAAACAACCTGAACTCGCCGGTTCCGGTTATAATCCTAATCCTCCTGACCTTGCTGTCGAGGTTATCTCTTCTAACCGTAGTGATGAACACGATAAACTCCGCATCAAAATGACGAATTATTTGGCTGCCGGAACTGTCGTCTGGGTTGTGAAGCCCGATAACAAAGAAGTCGAAGTGCATGTTTCGGGTGAGGCAGTCAAAATTTATCGAGAGAATGATACCATTAGCGGCGACAAGGTGCTGCCTAATTTTGAACTCAAAGTCGCCGATATTTTCCAGAAATGAGCCCCTTTCGGGGTTTCATCCTGCCTCGTACAAAATGACATGGCGAGATTTTATCCGCAGGGGTATGGTTTTGACTTCGGGGAGGTTTCATCCTGCCTCGTACAAAATGACATGGCGAGATAGAGTCTATATGGTCAACATAGCCACTTGGTTAAACAAAATAACGTCGCTTGCTACGGTACACTCTATGATGCTGCACAAGAAAGGAAATATTATGCCAAGCCCTGATGACATTGCCAAAGAGCAAGAAAAATTATATGAATCGGCGAGTCTGCGTGATGATTTGAACGATGCAGAAGGCGCAGTCTTATTGGATTGGGGGCAAACACAGGTCACGCAGATGGCACAAAGATTCCCCGATGAATTTGAGAAAAAGACGCGCTTTTTACGGCAGCTCATCAAAAATATTAATCGCTTTGTGGGGCAACGAGAATTTAATGATAGGGATGGTCAAGGTAAATATATGCTGAAAGTGGTCAAGTATCTTGAAGCACTCGGCTATACGGCGGACGAAAAAACCCTCTTTGCAGCTTTGCCCACTGACCCCAAAGATATGATGGCAAACCTCAAGGCAATTTTGACGACACTGACCCCCCAAACAGAGCCTCTAGTGCCTGAAACACCTAGCCAGCCGCCTTCTTTTGATAATATTGATGACAGGGTTGATACTGAAGCACAATCAGCAACTGATAAGCCCATATCAACCTATAGCTCGAATACCGATAAAACCGAAGTTATCCCCGATATTAGCCATCTTGCCGCAGCACTTGAAATAAATCGTAACGATTCAACATTGGAAAATCCTAACTCTCATAGTATAAATCAAGCCGATGGTGAGGATGAATCAGGAGAAAATATAATTCATGACGAAAAAGAAGAGTAAGCAAAATCCAATTGTGAGCAGCATTATTGCCGTTGTCGTGGTCATTGTTGGCGCGATTTTTTATGCCGTGACCGGTATTGATTTAACCGATGGGTCTGCGACACCTGAAGCAAGCAGTACACAAGTCGCCTCTGTTGCCACCCCTGCTGCGACTGGCGACTATGAAGTTTTGACCTTTGAACAAGGCAGTGGCGCACGCAGCGGATTCTGGCAAGTTTATTTTACGAGTCCGATTAATACCCGTGACCGTTCTCAATATCAAAATGGGGTGGATACAGCGATTGCAGAAGCAATTGATGTGGTGCAGAATACGCTCGATATCGCGGCATTTGAGATGAATAACGAAGTCATTACCGATGCCATTTTACGCGCCCATGAACGCGGTGTCGCTGTTCGCATTGTGACGGATAACGAACATGGGATTGAAGATGATGATACGACACTGCTTGACCTCGAACTAGAAGGCATTGATATCATTGATGATGGGCGCAGTGCTTTGATGCACAACAAGTTCATGATTATGGATGGCATCACGGTTTGGATGGGGTCGATGAATTACACCACTAACGGGGTTTATCGCAATAATAACAATATGCTTGTGATGCGCTCCCGTCGGGCAGTCGAAACTTATCAGGCTGAGTTTGATGAGATGTTTGAACGCGGTGAATTTGGAACCCGTTCTGATGACAGTAATACTGCGAATTTCACACAAGATGGCACACCGATTGAAATTTACTTTGCCAGCGAAAACGAAGTTGTGGAGGAAATCCTACAAGAAATCAATGGCGCACAAAGCACGATTCGCTTTATGATATTCTCTTTCACCCGTGATGATATGGGCGAAGCAATGATGGCGCAAGCCGCCGCCGGTATTGATGTCCAAGGTGTTTTTGAAACCACGGGTAGCAAAACTCGTTTCAGTGAAATGCCACGTTTGCTCTGTGCGGGGGTCGATGTGCGTCAAGATGGCAATAATGGGGCGCTGCATCATAAGGTCATCATCATTGATAGTCAGGTCGTGATTACGGGGTCGTTCAATTTCAGCAATAATGCTGTTGAAAGCAATGATGAAAATGTCGTCATTATTCGGAATGCGGATATTGCCAGCCTCTATTTGCAAGAATTCCAACGAATCCAGAATCTTGCGGCGGTAGCGGATGATATCACCTGCGATTAACGACTATAAACAAGTTCGCCCCTCACACAAATCGTATAGGGGCGAATACCATGCGTTGCTTAGGCGCTCAAGATGAACTGTAAGGCAAGCATTGCTATCACCGCGCTAATCATGGTCGTATAAACAGCTTTGCGCGATATATCTTTTAGGGCATCGGGTATCAATTCATTGAAGACCATCCAAATCATAGCGCCCGCAGCGAGTCCTAAGCCAACAGGGAGATAGGGGCGGAAGGCTAATACGAACAAGAATGCCGGAACAGCCATCAAGGGTTGTGGTACGCTGCTAAATACACTCCATCCTGCCGCACGCCACACCGAAGTTCCTTTAGGAATCAGCACCAGACTAATCGCCAAGCCTTCGGGTATATTTTGGATAGCAATGGCAGTCGAAATTAGTACGCCAAAAGAATTACCGTCACCATACGATACGCCAACGCCAATCCCCTCGGCAAAGGAATGAACTGTCATCACGCCGACAATCAATAACATAGAAATAGCATCCGCGCCCTGTACATTACCAATGCTAAAATCATCCCCACGCTGCTCCAGAAATTTATGGGCTACGACAACCAGTACCAAGCCCAATACCATACCAATAATCAGGCGCAATATCGGTTGTTCAACATTATCCAGCGTCGCCCCTTCGACCATCAGCCCAAGACTTGCGCCTAGCATCAGCCCAGCAGCCAGTGAATTGCCATAGCCCAACCATCGCTTACTGATATCCTTCACAAAGAGGAAAGGCAAGGCACCTAATCCTGTCGCAATCGCCGTGATAGATGCCGCGATAAATACCGCCCAGACTGATGTTATTTCCAAGTTAATCACCTTTTATCGTTATGCTCATAATGAATTGACTCTAGTTTACAATAGAGTTTAACCGAAGTAAATGATAAATATCATAGGGTTTAAAAGAGTATCTACTTTGGTAAGGTGTATTTAGTTTAGTTATTCGTGAGAAATGCCTAACGCAAAGGCTTGAAGAGGCAGAGTCGCAAAACCCTATTCATTTTGAAAGCTAATAGAGCAATTGACACGCCCTGTAAACACGGTACAATTGTTCTATATAAAATAGCAGAAATAAAGGTTGCGATATGGTGGATTGGGTCGATTATAAGCGGATTGCGTCAGAACTACAGGTCAAAGAAGAAGACTTAAAGGCTTTTATCAAAAAAGGAGAGAACCTTCCACCTACTCAAGAAATTGAGGACAATCTGAGTACAAATCCACCGGTTAAACCCGTCTTTAGCGAAAATGATGTGACCATTTACCATGATAATTTTATCACTTCTTCCGCGCTTGAACATGAGACCATAGACTTAATTGTGACTTCGCCGCCGTATAATCTCGGTATTGATTACAGTAATCATGATGATACCGATGAATATGACGATTATTTATGGTTTACGGAGCAGTGGCTGACAAAAGCCTATCAAGTTTCACGGTCTGATGGGCGCTTATGTATGAACATTCCACTAGATAAAAATAAAGGTGGTCAACAAAGTGTTGGTGCGGATATTACAAAAATAGCGAAAGATGTTGGTTGGCAATATCACTCAACGATTATCTGGAATGAAGGCAATATTTCACGGCGGACTGCTTGGGGGTCATGGATGAGTGCCTCTGCCCCTTATGTCATTGCGCCTGTTGAAATTATTGTGGTGATGTACAAAGAAAATTGGAAGAAGACAAGCGGCTCACGCGAAAATGACATTACCCGCGATGAATTTATGGCATGGACAAATGGGGTTTGGACGTTCAATGGCGAAAGCAAAAAACGTATCGGGCATCCGGCACCTTTTCCGCGTGAATTGCCAAAACGTTGTATCAAATTGTTTAGTTTTGTGGGTGCGACAGTGCTTGACCCCTTCTTAGGCAGTGGAACAACGCTCATTGAGGCATGGGATAATAAGCGTGTTGGCATCGGCTTTGATCTTTCAGAAGAATACTGTCAACTTGCAGAAAAAAGGCTGACTGACACATGGCTAAAACCCAAGCTGATTTAATTTTAGAATACTATAAGGCGCATCCCAAGCAAGACATTCCTCATGCAGAGATTGTTGATTGGGCGGTTGCTGAATATAAGCGGCGTACTGATAGTATTTTTCGTGACCCTGATAGAGCGATAAGAAAACTTCATCAGAATGGTTATCTCGTCAAAGTCAAAAAAGGTGTTTATCGCTATGACCCTGACACTGTTCATGTTAGGACATTAGAAGATTTTACAGCAGAAATGCGTGAAGAGATTTTCCGACGGGATAATTATCGCTGTGTGATTTGCGGTTTAGGACGTGAAAATGGTGTCGAAATTCATGCCGACCATATCAAACCTAAAGACAAAGGGGGAAAAGCAACATTAGAAAATGGTCAAACCCTTTGTGCTGCACATAACTTTCGTAAAAAGAATTATAGCCAAACCGAATCCGGTAAGCGGATGTTCATACGGCTTTATGAATCTGCTGCGAGTATCAACGATGAAGGCATGATGGCTTTCTGCCGCGATATTCTGGCTGTTTATGATAAGCACGACATCAATGGGCATATTGAGTGGGGTGAATAGGAAATAAGGGCATGTGGAGAATCAATCATGCCCTATAAATCATATTTTAGATGCTAATAAACGATATAGGTCTCGCGCAATTCTTCGCGCAATTTGAGGAAATGGTCATAGCGTCGCCGACTAATAGCGCCACTTTCCGTCGCTGCAATGACAGCACAACCGGGTTCATTCGTATGGGTGCAGTTGCGAAACTTACAAGTTGGCGCATATTTCCAGATATCCACAAAATAGGCATCCAACTCATCCGGCTCAACATCCCAAACAGCCATCGTGCGTATACCGGGCGTATCCGCTAAATATCCGCCCGTCTCTAATTTAATCAAGGCACTATCACGAGTAGTATGGATTCCTTCTTGGCTAAACTCGCTAATGGATTTTACCGAGCGCCCTAGCCCTGCTTGAACTTTGTTGAGTAAGCTGGTTTTTCCGACACCTGATGGTCCTGTGAAAACTGAAATTTTATCCTTTAGACGCGCTTTCAAGTCATCCAAGCCATCATCGCGCACTGCACTCGTAAAAATCATATCATAACCCATACGACGATACGGTTGCAGCAATTCATTTATGTTAGACGGATTTTCAAGGTCAATTTTGTTGATGACAATCACCACCTCGTCAATTTCGGCGGCTTCTCCGGTCACGAGTAAACGGTCTAACAGTTGCAGATTAGGTGTAGGTTGGGCGGCTGCGAAAACAAAAAATGCTTGGTCAGGATTAGCAATGAGTACCTGTTCGCGCTCTGCTTGCCCACCACCGCGTTTACCCGTCGTCCGGACAGCACGCGATAAAACAGTATGCCGTTCATAGACTGCCTCAATGATGCCCTCATGACCATCAGCATTAATCAGTGTGATACTCACCCTATCCCCAATTGCGGCAATATCCGAAGTTTTTGCATCCTCCTTTAAGCGCCCTCGTAAGCGGCAAACATAGACAATACCATCTGTCGCTTCGACCCAATAAAAACCACTTTGCTCTTTGACGATTAAGCCGTCAAGTTGTTGACTCAAATCATGTCCTCCGACAAACCTTTCACTATTTGAATAAAATGGCTACTGTCTATTACAGCACCATGATATCTATTATAGGTTATTTTGCGTTGGATAGGGGTATTTTGCTGCTACAATTATCTTGTATCATTTTGTGTGTGGCGAGATAAAACCCAAAATGAGTTTTTGTTGATGGAAAAAGGCGAACAAAACGTGAATGATGCAATTGGCATATGGTTACGAGATACCTTCGCAGGGATATCTGATGTGCGGCGAGCCACGACTCAACCGGATAGCCGTGTGATTTTTCAAAATCATAAGGCGCATGTCGTGGTTTCGACATGGATGGGAGCGCGTTTATATATTTATGTGCTGGAAAAGCCGCCAAAAGTCCGTGACCTGAAAAATATCTTGCGTGATAATAGTCGTAATGGCATTGGCACGCTGTTTGTGATGCAACTGAGCGAACTGCCAAAACACGATGACACACTGCGCCTGACCGATTGGCAAGAGGCGTTAATGCTGCTCAATGATGATTTCATCTACGCTTATGCTGTCAAAGATGGCGAAATATCGCTGACACAGGTACATTTTTCGGCATCTAGCACAAAAAAAGATGATTATCGCATCTGGTATTTACGCAATTTCCAAATTGAAAATGTGTCCGTTCGCAAGCGCGATATCGGAGGCAATATTAAGGGGGCATGGCGTTTAGGCGATATCGCATCGCCGGCGTATAAACGGCGGATGAATCATGAGCGTGTGCATCAACGCTTTCACTATCGCACCCAATATACACAAGAGATTCCTAATGCAAGGGCAAATGGAAGCCACCCACGTAAACGCTCAGAGCAACTCGCCTATTATTATCAATTGCTGGGTGTCGATAAAGACGCGAAAGAGACCGACATTAAAGCCGCTTTCCGCCGCATTGCCTTGCAAGTGCATCCTGATGTCAGTGCCTTACCACGCCAAGAAGCCCACCGTCGCATCAAAGAATTGAACGAAGCCTACGAGTTCATCAAAGATTTTCATGGCTGGGCGTAAATAGGGACGTGACCTGTCGTGTCCGCCGCGCCCGAATCGAGTTGCCTGACAACTTGTTCGTAGTCCCATAGGTATAATCAAGTTGCTACAATCCATTTATTGTGATATGATAATGTGACTTATAATCGACGTGATGCAATTCCAATTTATGAAGACTTTTCAAGCACTCTTCAAAACAATGCCTGCTGTATATGAGGCAAATCATCAAGCATTGGCAATATGTGATGATGCTCTTGATGTATTGCGAGCTATTAACAGCAATTCAATCCATCTGATATTTGCTGACCCACCCTACAATCTAGGCAAAGATTTTGGCAATGGTCGAACAAAAATGCCCGATAGTGACTACGTACAGTGGTGTCAAGAATGGTTAACTGAATGCCATCGCATACTTCATCCAAATGGGACACTTTATTTCATGGCGGCTACCCAATATATGCCGTCTTTAGATGTTTTTGTATCAGAACATTATCATGTGCTGTCACGCATTATCTGGACTTATGATAGTTCTGGGGTACAGCCTAGACGACAATTTGGTTCTTTATATGAACCAATTGTGATGATAGTGAAGAATCCAAACCAATATACTTTCAATGCAGAAGCCATTAAAATTGAAGCGAAAACAGGCGCTCAAAGAAAATTAATTGACTATCGCAAGTCACCACCACAACCATACAATACTCAAAAACTACCGGGTAATGTGTGGGATTTTCCACGAGTACGTTATCGGATGCCGGAATACGAAAATCACCCATCGCAGAAACCAGAAACTTTGTTAGAACGTATTATATTGGCATCAAGTCATGAAGGAGACTTTGTTCTTGACCCATTTGGGGGTTCTTTCACAACAGGGGCAGTTGCTGTCAAAAACAATCGCTTGGCATTATCAGCCGACATCAATCCTGAGTATTTCAAAATTGGCTTGCGACGGATGAGTATTTGTACAAAATATGAGGGCGCGATACTTGAACGTGACCTCGTGCGAAAGACTAAGAATAAATCAAAAAAGGATCATGCGAATCGGAAGCCGCTATTTGATTAGAATGGAATGTTATATTCGATTTTACATTGTCGGATAATATCGGCAATCAATTGGGGGGTGTGTTTACTTTGAATCACGGCATGAAGATATGTTGTTAGCGTCGGTAGTGTAATAATTTCCTCGAAAGCATTTAAGTAGGTTTCTCGCACTTTAGTATCGAGATATTGTCGTTTTGCTTGTTTTACGATTTGCTCAAAAACTTCATTAGGCGTATGACGCACTTTGACAACAAAAGTTATCGGATATTTATTCGTTTTATCAATATCCAAGAAATATTTTTTGAAGTCCACGACTTCGGTTACTTGGAAAATCCTTCCAATCGGACGCATGATAAAATCAATACCGCCATCATTTGAGTTTGTGCGCCCTGTCCTAAATAATCTGAGGTGCGTTTCTGTCACTTGGTCTATGCTGCTCCCAAAGAATACTTTTTCCTGCTCGTAGACCTGTCGCAAGATACAGTAAGAGACAATCTCAAAAATCCGTGCATCAACATCAGGGTTTAATTGCGAACGGATAAAATCTTCTAATTTTTGCCAATCTTGCTGTGCTGCCAAATTTTCTAAAGTTCCAAAGAACGCCTCAAAGTTTGCTTGTTTTAATTCCACATATCTATCAATAATTTGGATGATAAAGTGTGCAATATTGACCTGTTGCCCATCACACCCAGCAAGCAAATGATAGGTATTGAACCAATAGCGATTCGTGTCACTATTACGAATTATCGGTAATTGGCTGGATAAATCTGGATAATATTTTTTGAATTCTTCATTGCACCGATGATTCAACGCATGATTTTGGAGTTTTTCACCAAAGGGTAAGTCTCGCTGACGCTTAAACGCCTCTGTAAATTGCATCCCATCGTAATTATCATAATCTTCTGTATCCGCAAAGCCGTTGTTGATGTAATCTTCAACCAGCACATAAATGGCGTATAGATTGCCAAAACTTCCACGCGCCTTACTACCCCGTGTCACAGAACGAGTTTTCTTGTACAGATATTGAATAATTGGAAGGTTAAGGATGTATTCTTGACATTGGGGAAATTCTTGCACAATGAGATTCTCAATAAACTCAGCTTTATTCATCATGAGGCACTTCTTCAAACGCGCTTGTTCCAAAGAATTCTGCTAAAGAGACATCAAGTGCTGATGCTATTTTTTCTAAATTCACGATTGAAATATTCCGATGTCCATTTTCTACACTGTTAATATAGGTACGGTCAAGACTAGAGCGATGTGCCAACACTTCTTGACTGTAACTTGCCTCTTGCCTGAGACTGCGTATGCGATTGCCTATAAGTTGTTTTATATCACCCATTGAATTCTGCCTTTTTCCATCTGATTAAGACTATGAAGGTGTGGACAATACGTCAACGGACTATACGTCACTGATAATTTTTACTATTCTGCCAAGTAAGCAAACAATCTTCTCATTTTTGTTTCTTCCATATCATCCACAACCAATAGAACAAATAGGCTAATCTGCTCTTATGATGAATGTCCTGAGAAAAGAGGATGAGTATGTGGCAGTGGTTGAGTAATCTGTTTCGCAATGCAAGTCAATTACAGGCAAAGCCTCCGCATGTGGAAGCTGTCGCTGTGCATAATAGCACCTATTTTGGAGACTCGTTCCGTGTGACTGAACACGAAACGATGTATCAGCAATCGCCGTATGTCTATGTTGCGGTCAATCGCATTGCAGAAGCCGCCGCACTCGTGCCGTTGCGGGTTTTGCAAATGCAAGGCGAACAGCGTGTCGAAGTAATACGCCATCCACTGGAAGTTTTGCTAGATAATCCTAATCCGATGCTGAGTCGCTTTGAGTTATTTGAGCAAACCATCGGTTTTCTGGAATTAACAGGCAATGCTTACTGGTTTTTGGTGGGCGATAATCAAGGTCGCCCGACGCAAATTTGGACTCTGCGCCCTGACCGTGTGACGATTGTGCCGCACCCACAACACTATGTCGCAGGCTATATCTATGAAGTAGATGGCAAACGGATTCCGCTAGAAACAGTGGAAGTCGTGCATTTCAAGCGTTGGCATCCGGCGAGTGATTATTACGGCTTATCGGCATTAGAAGCGGCACGGATGGCTGTTGATAGTGACCGCGCTATGGCACGCTGGAACAAAAATACCTTCGGACAAGATAATGGTGTTCCGGCAGGCATTGTCAATATCAAAGAATTTATCAGCGATAATGACTTCGAGCGCATCAAACGCGAATGGCGCGGCAGTTATGGCAATGCCCAACGTAAAACTGCTTTCTTGCGCGGTGGGGCTGTCGAATGGCAGAATATCGGTTTGTCGCATACCGATTTGGACTTCCTCAAAGGGCGTAAAACGCATCGAGACGAAATCTTGAATATCTTCGGCATTCCGGTGGGTTTGGTCAGTGAAAATGCTACCGAAGCGAATGCCAAAGTCGCCGAACGCCTTTTCATTGAGCGCACGCTGTATCCAAAACTCGTGCGCCTCGCCCAGAAAATCACACAAGAACTATTGCCTTTCTATAGCGGAGACCATATCGCCGTCTTTGATGATATTCGTCCAAGCGATACGCAAACACGCCTTGATGAGATTCGCACCGCGCAGAATATCCTCAGCATCAATGAAATCCGTGAACGCTATTATGAGATGCCATCTGTAACATGGGGTGATTTGCCCGTGAATATGCAAAATCTTGTAGAGGTGAATGACAACACGGCTGATGATGTAACTGATGAAAACGAACCGTCTAGCAAATCAGTTTTGAGCGAACTGATGCAATGGGAACGATTCGCACTCAACCGACTTGGTAAAAGTGAAATCCGCCCCTTTGAAGTGACCTCTGTACCGGATGAAATCGCCTTTGAAATCAGTGCTGGCTTGCTCTTCGCAGGCGATAAAGACAGCGTGAAAGCGGTTTTTTCTGAGGCACGCGGACAAGTCATCGTCCCGATAGAATAACGCTGCAAAACACAACGGGCGAACACACGGGTTCGCCCTTACGGATATTTGGTGATGCGGAATTATTACAAACTCCTTGTTTGACCTCGCGATATACCCACGTTCTACATCTTCTCAATTGAGGGCAGCCTAAACCCTGCTCTCACCAACGGCGACTCATAGCGAGTTGCCATTTTTTTGGGGATGACAATGTTGACACAATCTTTGGCGACTCATACGGGTTGCCGTTTTTTGTGATATAGTGTTTCTGTATAAATGTTATCTTTCAGTCATTTTTCAAGGATTAAACGATGTCGAAGTCTAAATTATTCAGTCTCAGTGCTGTACTGTTGGCGCTGTTTTTACTTGCTGTGACTTCCGTTTTTGCCGGTAATCGCGCCTCATTTGATAACCCCAGAGTCACAACTTGCAGTGTATCCGGTATCACAATAGCAGGGACACTCCGACTCAGTGATACCGTTTATGTTGAAGAATATCTCAATGATAATCTCACCAATACTTTCACAGGGGCTGCCGGAGCATATAGTGGCTATGTCGCTTATTATAGTGCGAGCAGTTTGCCCTATACATGGCGCACCGTGCTTTCCTTCAAAGACAGTTCCGGCATTTTGCTTGAACAATACGTCTTAGAAGGCGATTGCAGCGCCGTTGATACAGGCACAGTGACTTTCCGCGAAGTAGAATTAGATGAATTTAGCCTCAATATTGGTTGATGTTGACTGTCTATCTACAAACGACAAGGCGAACGGTCAGGACGGTTGCAGTAGAAATATTGCACGTCCTCGTTGTTGCTGATGAAGTCGTCGATGATGTTGCGCGTGAAGATGAAATCATGGCGGAAGGCACTCGTATCATGGCAGACAAAACAATCATTGCGATTCTCAAACGCGAGTTCTAAGGTTTGGCTATCAAATGTCTCGAAGTTCCACCCATTGAGGCGCGTACTAGAGGCGATATCTTCACGAGACCATTCGCTGCGTTTTTCGGCAGCATGAATCGTGGGAAATATCTCATCAGGGATAAAGCGGTTATCATCGTCGCGGCGCACTTGTCCGGCGATATTGCGTTGGGCATGATAGGCTTCAATGATAATTTGTGTCCCTATCGGTAACGGTTCGCCTCGTTGTAGATTTTCCAATGCTTCGGGCTGGATATAAGCATAACGGACAACAGCATCCACCCGTTCGACCACCAGATATTGTACATAAGTCTCACGAAAATCGGGCGGCAAGCTCATCGGGCTAGTCCGTGTCGGTGTCAATTGTACAGGCTCACTCGGCGCTTGATTGATAGCTGCAAAAGCCAATATCGCAGCTAATCCTAGCACATAAATCAACGGCATCAGCAATTTTCGCTTCATGTATTTTTTATATCCTGTACAGATTCAATCGGCAATCTAAACTTCTTCTATTTTACACCAGAATATTTCGCCCATGTTAATTGCTGTGCCAATGGGAACTCCAAACAAGCTGGCAATCAGATAGTTTTGTGCGAACTATCCCCCTATCCATGAAGTTAGGATGATTTGAACCACAGAGAACACAGAGGACACAAAGATAGCTATTCAAAATGATGCTCTGTGCCTCTGATTCTCCGTTTCTCTGCGTTACGCTTTTTCTAAAAACATAGCACGGCTTACTTGTATAGAGTCCCGAAAGTTTCTGGAAATTGGTTGTAAGGGCGCAGCGCGCTACGCCAGTACGAAAGCAAAATTTTATTTCCAATTACTTTCCAGATTCTACATTGCTATTTGTGATGTTAGAGGTCGGCGGCAAAGGCTTCTGGCAAAGTAATCGTATGGTCAATGATGATGCCGCTATTCTCAGCATCATCAGTCACATTGACAGGCACAATGACCGTGACATCATCAACAAGGCAGAACGTATCTTCTTCACAGTAGAAAATAGTCATGTTTAAGGTCAACGCCGCTTCGCCCTCTGTAAACGTCACAGGAATATTGACGATTTTTTGCGGAATAAGGATGCGCTCACTGTCAAAACTGGCTGCATCGCCCTCAACGCTAACATCCATAAATGAATCTGTCAGGTTATTGATTTTATAGCCGTCTGGCAGCGTCAGATTCAAGACCAACTCACCTGTTCCGGCGGCAATGGTCTGGGTTTCCAATTCAATCTGCACATCATCCGCCGCATTGCTCCCATACACAGTCAGGGCATCTTGGTCAATCACAAGCGCCTCTGCATTCGGGAATTGAATCGTATCGACGATGCCCGCTTCTAGGTCAATCACACGAATGACATGATTATTGGTATCAGCCACATAGAGCAAGCCATTAACATAATCCAGTCTACCGGGTTCATCGAAAGCCGCATTATCAGTAGCGCCGTCTCGATAAGCACCGTTGCCGCCTTGCCCCGATAGATTCGTCGTAATCTCGGTTTCAGCATCATACACTTTGATACGACTGTTATAGGTATCCGCGATGTAAATCAACGAGCCATCATCATTCCCCGTGACACCGAGCGCATGTTGCAAGCGCGACTGTCCTGCCACACCTTCAGCATCTCCAAAGTCAAAGAGATTATTGTTGATTGTTCCAGAAATGACACGCACGGTATCATTAGGAATATCGGCAACCCGAATCGTACTACTTTCGCTATCCGCAAAATAGAGTAAACCGTCATTGAAGTATAAGCCACTCGGCTGTGCCAATTCGCTATTGGCTAATGTCGAATTGAGTTGCGCTTCTCGCCCACTCCCGACAGCTGCCTGAGCGGTTAATGCTACCAATCGACGGGTTGTTATCATAGTATTCAATCATATTGGAGAGATAGGCTTCAAATGCCTCAAATGGCACTTCGCCGGATTGACGAGCGACCACATTGCCATTGGGGTCAATTATCATGAAGGTTGGCCAAGCATTGATAGCGAAATTGTTCCAGACGCGAAAATCACTATCGTTAATCACAGGATGTTGTAGATTATAACGTTGGACGACTTGCCGTATATTGGTCGTTTCGCCTTCATTGGCAAACTTAGCACTATGGACACCTATAACAACCAATTCTTCTGCGAAACGTTCTTCTAACTGTGCGAGTACGGGTATCATATGGATACAGTTGATGCAGCCATATGTCCAAAAATCGAGGATGATGATTTTGCCTTGCAAGCCCTCTAGTGTGAGTGGATTTTCGACATTAATCCAGTCAATTGCCTCTGGAAACGGCGGTGCGGGAATCCGTCCCACATAGCGTTCATCCACATTATCACCGCCCTGTGCGCCGACGATTACGACACTAACAAGCAGTAATACCAGTACCAATACTAAAATGCGTAACGTTGTTTTCATACGTAATCCTAAACCCCTCAAAATATTATCTGTTGATTGTATTCGTTGAGAGGATAACGCTAAAATATGAAAAATCGCTTAATCTTAGCGATATTCTGCAAACTCATACTGGTTTTACTTTGGACTAGCGTAAAACCTTTTGATTTATGCGAGGCATCAAAATGCAGAACAAACATTCGACCAAAGCTGTTTAATATGGTACAGTTGGATTATCGAAAATTAAAAAGTCCCTTTCGGGGTTTCATTGCGCTTCACATAAAATTGCACCGTGAGCGAGAGTCCATAGGGGCATAATGGCTACTATGTTAAATTAAGTATATTGAGGCAAATCATGGCAGAAAAACAACTGAATCTGACAGCAACAGATATAAGAGTTTTCGTTCCGGTGATCAACTTTGAACAATCGCTGCGCTTCTATACACGCTTAGGCTGGATAGTGAAATGGAAGGATGACGAAAACAACTTAGCGGAATTAGAAATGGCAGATAGTCGCTTCTTTCTCCAGAATTATTATGTCAAAGATTGGGCAAATAATTTTATGTTTCAAGTGACTGTCAAAGATGCAGCAGCTTGGCACACACACGTTTCAACAATCTTGGCAGAAGAGAATTTCGACTATGCACGCCTTAATCCACCCAAAAAAGAAAGCTACGGAGCAATAACGACCCACGTTTGGGATCCATCGGGCGTTCTCATTCATTTCTCTCAGTATTTGGAAAAAGCGTAACACAGAGTAACGGAGAATCAGAGACGCAGAGCATGATTTTGAATACGATACTTTAGTAACCTTCGGTAAGTTTTTAGAATTCCGTCGTAAGGGCATAGCGCGCTATGCCCCTACAAAACCGAGATTTTATTTTTAATGATTTACCTGTTCTTACTATAAAAACTTT
>JAUZRW010000200.1 GCA_030950085.1 Anaerolineae bacterium | reverse complement strand
TCTATCACTGAGGGTTAAAACCACTCAGCTATCCAAAAGCCATGCCCACTAAAAGGGGCAAAAAAGCAGGTCAGAGCGCCTTTTAGTGCGCTTCCTGCGCTATTGGTTTGCCAAATGCTTTAGCTTTTGGGGCAGGATGCTTCAATTAACGTTGCTTCCACCAAATGCCCGTACATTCAGGGATGATAATATTTTTGTCAGCAACGTGGGTATCTGCCATCTCATCACCAAAGAAGAAGCGCATCAGTTCATCAGCCTCTTCAACTGATGCGAATTGGTAATCAGTACGAATCCATGTGTGTTGGAGTCCGTGCTGCTCTTGCCAATACTTATAGAGTGTAGCGAGTTGCTCTGTTGGCGGTTTGGGGTCACGGCGACCTGTTCCCATTGTTTCAATGAGAATCATCGTGCCATTGGGTTTGAGAAGGCGCTGCATTTCCGAGAGCATTTTATCGGTTTCTTGCTGCCACGAATCAGGATACCAGCCCATGACATGCCCAAAACTCCAACCTTCAATGGCAATATCAGCACTATTCGAGCGTACAGGTATCGCACGATTATCAGCAGCAGTAAACGACCAGTTTTCCATGCCGGACTCGCTCAAGACGCGATACGCCTCTTGTAACATCGGCAGATGCAAATCGAAGGCATCTATTTGTTTTGCCAATACCGACATGATACGGGTTAAGCGTCCGGTTCCCGCGCCAAATTCGACGACATCCGAGCCAGAAAAGGGACGAATATCCATTAATGCCTGAAAAATATTACCACGATGGTCTTCACGAGCAATTAGGCGTTCGTAACGTTCGGCATCGTGCTGGTAAATGTTGAGGAAATGGTCAGTCATGGAAGCATCTTAATAGGGCGTAATGCCTTACGCCCCTACACATATTCCTTAATTTGGTGGATTAGCTGGTATATTGTTCGTATATCTTGTTGAATTTCGATTGGTCAATTTCGCTGTATTTATCCAACTGGTCTTTGAACAATTTCATATATTTGCCGATATCTTCTTTGGTGTGTGCCTCAAAGCGCAGTGTCACGGCAGGTTGTGTATTGCTGGCACGTACAAGCCCCCACCCATTTTCAAAGATGACTCGCGCCCCATCAACCGTCACTATTTCATACTCTTTATCGAGAACGACAGTAATTTCGTCAATGATTTTGAACTTGATATTATCTGGTGCTGAGAGGATGATTTCGGGTGTAGCGACAAGCGGCGGAAATTCTGCAAAAATTTCAGAAACTGGTTTATCGGTTTTAGCGAAAATTTCTAATGCTTTGAGGGCAACCAGTGGCGCATCGTCAAAGCCGTAATAATCTTCGCCAATAAAGAGATGTCCACTGACTTCGCCGCCTAGCAATGAACCGATTTCGTTCATCTTCTTTTTCATGAGGCTATGACCAGACTTCCACAGGACAGGCACGCCACCAGCTTTCTTGATTTCGTCAGGGAGTGCTTGTGAGGCTTTGACATCAAAAACAATTGGTGTGCCGGGATGCCGTTTCAGCATATCTCGCGCCAAGACTGCCAGTAATTTATCTGCCGCGAGATGGTGTCCGTTTTCATCAATAAAGCCGCAACGGTCACTATCGCCATCAAACGCCAAGCCTAAATCTGCGCCGACTTCGACCACTTTAGCTTCAAGGTCTTTGGTCATTTCGGGGTCTTCGGGATTCGGCAAATGATTCGGGAATGTGCCATCAGGTTCGCAATAGAGGCAGACCACATCTAAACCTAATTTTTCTAGCACGGCTGGGACATAAGAGCCACTGAGACCGTTGCCTGCATCTAACACCACTTTTAACGTCTTTTGCATCGAGACTTTTTGGCTGATGACATCCATATGCCTGTTAATCAAGTCTTTATTTTCGGAGGCTTCACCCTCACCTATAGCGAAATCGCTATTTTCGATAATTTGCAACAAGTCTTGAATCTGCTCGCCGGAAAGTGCCAATTTGCCATACGCCATTTTGATGCCATTGTATTTTGTGGTCAGATGGCTACCTGTAATCATGACTCCTGCGCCTTTATCACCATAGCTGGCAGCCGCAAAATAAGTCGTTGGGGTGAGGACTTCACCAATATCAGTGACATTCATACCTGTTGAAGTCAAACCTTCAATCATTGCCGCCCGTAACGCTGGCGATGTCAGGCGATTATCGCTGCCGACAAATACACGCTCTGTCTGGAAATTTTTCGGCAAATAAGTTCCGAGTGCCTGACCGACTGCGCGTGCAACATCGGGTCTGATTTGGGCATTATCGCCCACTGCTATGCCCCGAATGTCATACTTACGAAAAATTGAACGGTCTAAATTCAGTTCAGCCATAATATCCCCTTCTTGTTATTCATCATCTTTGTGTCGATATTTTTGATAAATGGGTGCTGCTTTATGATATAAATCACGGCAGGCATTGCGTAGGGTTGCCCCATTGCCGCCTCGATTGACTTCGATATGTTCTGCAATGAGGCGTGTTTTTAAGCGTTGGTCAGGTTCATCAACGGGGCGATAGACAATCACTATCAGCCAATCACCTTGAAAAACCGTATCTGTCACATGGATAAGGCGACTCAAGCCTTCATAGGTGTGTTCGTCGAGCCAATCATCATCCGCGTAATTTGTGGGGCGACGTACTGCCGCATCAAAGGAATGAAATAAATCTTGATGTTTTTCAACCTCTGACCATAACGAACTTAAGACCTCTGCTAGTGATAAGCAGTCACGCACCTCTTCTGTATTGCCACCCCATGTTAGCGACGCTGCCCAGTTTACGATATGTTTTCCCGGATAGACTTCGATTTTTAGGGTTGCATCTGGGCTATGATATTGTGAAATATAGCCGACTGTTGCTTCCCATGCCAACCATCCCCACCGAGGGCGTTTAGGGGCTGGGCGAATGTGTTGCGTCACATCGTTCATGATTTATTGCCGCAGATTATCATTAGAAATGCCTTCAAAAAATATTATAGAAACAAAACTTAACGCAAAGTTGCAAAGAATGAAAGGCGCAAAGAAAGGTTGTGAATAGGAATCTTTGTGGTTCATCTGTTTTGTTTTTTAATGAACCAGAAGTGTAACCCATATGAACAAAAAGCCCCTTTCGGGGTTTTGCCGCGTCTCACACAAAATTGCAAGGTGGGCGAGTGTTACAGGTTCAATATAGTCACTTTGTTAAACAAGAGGCGAGTGTGAACTCGCCTCAATGAGTGACATATTGAGTGAGGTTAATTCTCTAAGACCACACTTTCGCCATCAACTTTTGCCGCGAATTTCAACCCTGCACCTTTTTTACGACTACTGGAGATTTTGACCTCAGTGCCCGCAGGCGGATTAGCCTTGAGCAAGAAATCAGCTAAGGGTTCCATCACATAGCGGCGAATAATGCGACGTAATGGACGCGCCCCATATTCGGGTTCGTCATTGAGCGAGAGCATATATTTCACTGCGCCTTCTGTGAACGATAGTGTGAGACCCCTATCTTCTGCGAGGCGCTGTTCTTTTTTGAGCATCAAGTACAAGATTTTTTCGAGGTCAGCATCATCAAGTGCATTGAACATGATAACTTCATCAAGACGATTAATGAATTCGGGACGTAGAGATGAAATTTCTGGGTCTTTTATGTCTTCCCAAACTTGCTCTCTGATTTCTTCGGTCAAGTCTGGCACTGATAAGTATTCAGAACCGATATTGCTGGTGAGAATGACGACTGAATCACTAAAGCGCGTGGTTACACCGCGCCCATCTGTCAGGCGACCTTCTTCAAATACTTGCAACAGAATGTCCATGATACGCGGATGTGCTTTTTCGATTTCATCAAAGAGGATGATGATGTACGGTTGCTGACGGACTTTCTCTGTCAGTTGCCCGCCATCTTCACTACCGACATACCCTGTGGGTGAACCAATGAGGCGGTTGATGCTACTTTCGTCTTTGAACTCCGACATATCGAGTGGGAAAATCGCATCTTCGCTACCAAACATGAAGTCTGCTAACTGTTTCGCCATTTCCGTTTTACCAACACCTGTAGGACCCAAAAACAAGAATGTACCAATCGGGCGCTTAGGGTCTTTGAAGCCGACACGGGCTGTCTTAATCGCACGGCTGATGCTATCGACGGCTGAATCTTGACCGATGATATTCTCTTTCAGGATATGTTCCATTTTTGAGTAACGTTCGCGCTCGTCTTGCCCCAATTTGCTCACCGGAATACCCGAAATTTGACTGGTCGCAATCATCACATCTTCAGCATCTAAAATACCATCAGCATCTTTTGTGGTGCGGAAATTATCAATATTCTTTTCGCGCCCTGTACTAACAATAGCGGCGGCACGGTGAATCAAATGCTGTGCGCTGAGGGGATTTGGTGTCCCTGCCATATAGCGTCTTGCGAGATTGGCAACTCGTTTGAGAGCCTCATCTTCAATTTTGATGTCGTAATCAATTTCGATGCTTGGCTTATTGACCTGCAAGATTTCAATCGTCTCTTCGACAGAGGTTTCTTCTACACGGATAATCTGGCTATGCTCGACAATTGAACTCACATTAGCAATACGGGCATTATATTCTTCATCGGTTGTCGTGCAAATAATGACAGGGTCATCATCTAAGAAAGATTTTTGCACAATGGATGTTGATTTGTTGAATTCCGCTTTGATAGGACCGCCAAAGAAACGGTGAATATGGGGGATGAAGAGAATCCCATCACGGGCGCGACTCAGCCCACCCCGAATAGCTTGTTGTTCGTTATCGTAGAGATCTTTTTCACCAATTGTAATGAAATTACTCAAGCCACGAGGTCCTTTACCTTCTGCCATGACGAGACCTAGGCTGTGAGCTAGTGACCGTTTTCCCACGCCAGCACGTCCAATCAAGATAATATGGCGATGAACTCTTTGTGTGAGGATGCTAATCATCTCTTGCAACAATTCTTCGCGGAAGTGAATCTCACGAAAATTACCGCGTTTCCCCTTCTTTACAATATTTTCGCCGCCCTGCTTACCATCTATTATTGAGCTAGATCCATCTGAGTAAATATCCTGAATCGCCTTGGGAGTAATGCCTTCTTGACGCAGCAAGCCACTCGTACTCATCGAACTTTCAGCAAGTACGGTCATTATATGGTCGGTATCAATACGAACTTCGTGAGCCGTATTCGCAATACTGAGAGCATCATCTAGCATAATAATGGATTGGCGGCTCATGGGGACTTTTTTATTGCCACGCGCCACAAAGTCAAGATTGCCGTTTTGGTCGCGGCGGCTCTGTGCAGCACGGCGGACATTGCGTTCGAGACGGTCTAAATCAACCCCTCGCTGGTCTTTGAAGACCTTGAGGATGCGTCCGGCAGCAGTATTGGGATGGCGTAAGAATCCCAATAAAATGAGTTCCGGTTGTATTGATTGATGGCGAAATTCTGAACGTAATTCCACGACATCGTTCAACACCATATCCATATCTTTAGAAAGTAAGTCGGTGTTTAGTGTACCCACTTTACCTGTATCCTGTCTTTTATTCAATTGACTTGTCAATACAATAACCCGAAAAATCCACGTACACAAGCGGTTAATTTTTCAGGAAAGTGTGGTTTATTGCAGTGCAACAGATAATGTTCCCTGTGCAGGTGCTTCTCCTAGAAGTATAGCGCAAATTGGAGAATATGCTTGCCTTAAGGGACTATACGTGACCATGTAGCCAGAAGTTGCAGGCAAAACCAAGTTGTCATAAGGCGACCATAGAGCAATGACCATTGTTTTCTCGGCTGGAAGTGCCGCAACTAATCGCTGCTGTTGTGGGCTATCGGCGGCATTCGCGGTAAATACCACGGTGACATCGGCTTGTTGCGATGCCTGTCGCGCCCATGCAATTTCATCATCGCTAGGGTTATCTGATACGCCTACGATTTGCCATTCGTTTTGTTGGCACTGTGTTCGTAATGTCCCACGACTAGCAGGAACGATAAATGCTGTATTGGCTGGTAATGGTAACATCGCTTGTCCACGAACAATTGTGATTCCGGCAGCGAAAATACGCTCGACTAGCTGTGTATGTGTCTCAGTATCTATTCTAGTAGACGCTGTGAGAGGGTCTAATTGTTCCCAATTGAGGACACCAAAGCGTTCTTTTGCACTCAGAATGCGTTCAACAGACGCATCTATCTGTGATTCACTGATTTGTCCTGAGCGTACTGCATCAACCACTGCTTGCATGGCGGCTGCTTGCCCGTCTAGGCTGAGATGTGCCGCGATGATGAGCATGTCGTTTCCAGCGATAACGGCTTGTACGGCGGCATCTTGTGGTGAAAAAACAGTGTCGATGGCATCCATATCCAAAGCATCTGTGATAATCAAGCCGTTATAGCCCATTGTCTCGCGTAGTAATCCGGTCACAATATCCGGTGATAATGACGCTGGCAGTGAATCGTCCGTTTGCAATTCAGGGAAGACAATATGGGCGACCATGATTGCCCCTGTTTCAGCCTCAATTGCTGCCTGAAATGGGATTAACTCGCGTGATTCTAGCTCCTGTTGACTATAAGAAATTACAGGTAGCGTCAGATGCGAATCTGATTCTGTATCACCATGTCCGGGAAAATGCTTGCTTGTCGCCATCACGCCATTGGATTGCATTCCGTTAATGACGGCTATGATAATCGGCGCAACTTGTTCGGGATATGTGCCAAATGACCGTCGCCCAATAATCGGATTATCACGATTCGTCAATAAATCTGCTACAGGCGCGAGATTCATATTGATACCCACAGCGCGGATTTCTGTTGCGAGAGCCTCTCCAAACTGATAAGCTAAATTTGTATCTTGTGTGGCTGTCAATAGAGACGGCACAGCCCAGCGCGTAAAACCTTCGTCTAAATGGGCAATGATACCGCCTTCTTGGTCTACCGCGATAAAGGCTGGAACGCTATCGGCATCTAGTAAAATTTGCTGGATATCATTTGTGAGGCGCGTAATCTGGCTTGGATTTTCGAGATTGGAAGGTAGTAAAACGATGATTCCGGGTTGCCATGTTCGGATAAAGTCACGGGTGGGGATATTCACCGTTGAGCCGAAAAAACTGACGACAAACATCTGGGCGACTTTTTGCTCTAGTGTCATGGCATCAATACGAGTATCAAAAGACTCCGCTTGTATAGGTCGTATGATAAGCAGGACAAGACAGACTAAGAGTAACTTACTTAGCCGCCGAGTGAAATTCTTGCCAGACTTCCATGAATGTCGTTTGTTCATCTGGTGTAAATTGATAAGCGTCGGGTACAATTTCTGCATTGGGTGCAATCGTCACCAATTGATTCATCAAATCAAACAAGGCGATGGCGCTACACGGATTCCATTGCTCACGAATATAACACAAACTCATCATTTGTGGGTCTTCAATGTGGATGACAAGCGCCGGCAAACCGGGAAAGTCCACCATAATAGCGGCTGACACTTCGCCGGAGACAATGGCACGTATAGCGGATTCGGGCGAGGCGACATTAACGGCAACATCTGTCCCTGATAAACGAAAGCGAGAATTGACTTCACGCGAGTAACTCAACAAGTACATTAAACAGGCAGCAAGTTGGTCGCTGGTCATATTAACAAAGTAGATTTCGGATAACTCTTTGGATGAACCCTCAAAGATAGTCTGTAAACTTCCCCACACATCTATCGGCTTCGATATAGTTCTTAATTTCAGCATTGTTGATATCAATCTTTTACATTCCGGCATTACTCCAAAAACCAGTTAATGAAAATAACAGGCAGGAAAAGCACACCAGCTAAAATACTTGCGGGAATCATTAATGCAAGGAAAAGTCGCCAATAGAACATGATATAAGGCGATTGTTCTTCACGCGATTCAGAATTTTTCAGTTTTTCAGGATATGTATCCACAGGAATCTCCCAAACGCACTATTTATTAGTATATCGACATTATCAATAAAATACAAGTAAATGTATCGCTGAATGGTAGATTAAGTTTCACATTACGATATTTTATCATCATTCATAGGCTAATTCCCATGTGATACCACCATCGGCTGTGAAAGCATTTAAGTTTTGTAGACCGAGATAGTCGTTGCCATTATAGCGGTTACATCTAATCTGCATTGTGCCATTTATCACACTTTGGAATTTGACTTCTGCAATTGACCGACAGCGAAAACCAACAGGATATTCTTCAATATCAATAGGCGACCATTGATTCCACGTTTCACCTGCATCATGGGTCACGAAAAGCGTGTCTTCTCGTTCACTCGTTGGAATGAGATAGATAAGTTCGTCATTGATTGAACCAATATTCGTACAATCTCCCGACCACACGCCGCTATCTGGGAAAAAAGTGTGAAATTTTCCCCAAGATTCACCACCATCGCGTGTCATTTCATAATCTTGATACCCACTCCAGTAATCAGATGAATATGTCTGGATACGAATACCGACATTTTCAGTGATAAATGTCTCACAAGAATCGTACAAATCGAGAAAGAGCAAATTCGGCAACATTGGACCCAAAATAACCATCACGACGAGGCTGCCGCAACAACCTGCCAATAAGACAATAAGCCCTATCTTCCATCGTGAAGTTGGTTTTTTGTGCTTCGGTTTTTCAGTCATTGGCGAGATTCCATGTTAAGCCGCCGTCGGTTGTGACCAGTATATACTCATTAATAATTCTTGGCTGACCGTTTTCGTCATTCACAATCACATTATACTGGTTGGTCACAGCTTCTTGTATAACGAGCCTACCCTGTTGTGCATTGTCAAAGGTGATGTCGATGATGTTCAGAAAGTCAACATTACACCGTCCAGCCACAGGGAGCGACCAATTGCAGACGCTATAAGTCTGCCATGTTGCCGCATTATCTTGGGTGATGGCAATGCCTTTCTGTGTCACAATGAGAATCGCCTCATCGCCTAACTGTCGAATCCCTTCTTCACAATCAAAGTCATACGGCGTTTGAATATCTGCCCTATAAAATTCGAGCGATTCAAAATTATTCTGGCGCACAAAAAATGTCTGAGTCTCGTAAGGCGTTAATCCAGCAACATAGCGATACATCTCAACCCCAATTGCCACATCACCAATAGTTCTTTCACATTCGGTGCTTGTGCCGCCGGGGATACGCCCGTAACTTGCCGTAATCCATGTTCCACCAACCACCAATAAAGCTGGAACAAAGAAAATAAAGGCAAGGACAAATATTGAATTATGGAAAATATTAGATTTTTGGCTTTTTTCGCTCATTTTATTAGAACCTATTCTGCTCACGAAACATAAAAAATAAGAAGTTCACCCGTTCTTCAGGGGTCATCAGGCGTGGGCGACCTAAATCATCAATGATACCGGGGAAAATTTCAACCGCTTGCAATTGCCCATCATAAATATAAAACGTATTCATGAAAAATCGTATATTCCCCCAAAATGGTTGGTCAAAGTAGAGATTACCCATGCCATAATGAATGAAACTATCATTGTAAAATTCATAAGTTTGCGGTTTGTGGGCAGATGTTCCCAATACAATATCGGCTCCTAAGTCTGCAAAGCGGCGAAAATCGAATTGCTGCGATGGCGCAGGGCGATAATCTTCGACTTCGTTATATTGTACACTGACAATCACAATATCGACTTGCTGTGAGAGTGCGGAAATAGCTGTCTCTAGCCAGCCCCCACCACATGCGGCAGCACCCGGACGCACGCCACCTAGATTATTGGGGTCTTCATTGGCGAGTGCATAGTATGGACCCGGCATGTTACACGCCAACCAGCCTATCGAATTGCTATTATAGTTGAGAATAAGCGGTTCACGGGCTTCTGCCAAATTGTCCCCACCACCAACTATCGCAATGCCATTTTCACGATAGAAACTTAGAGTATTGCGATACGCATCATAACCATAATCGTTGTTATGATTACCTGTGAGTTCAATAATATCAGTATCTAACAGCGTAAATAAATCGAGATAGGCGGGTCGGGTACACATGCTAGATGAACCGCCTAATAGGTCTCCCGTTAAGGCAGGGCATTGTTCAGCAGCCGAGATTTCATTGCTCATGTGGAAAAAATCACTGCTCATGACATAGCTTGCAATCCCACTTGTCGCCCATTCCAAATCTCGGTTATCGAAGGCTGTTAATGTTCGGCGTGTAGGCGCTGTCACACCAGAAGCTGTAATGCGCGTTAGGCGTAGGGGCTCAAAATTAGGGTTGGCACTTTCTATGGCTAAGGGATAGTTGTCCAATTGGTCAACGACGGGGATATCATCCATAAATAGCAGCCGATAGTCTGTTCGTAGAGCCGTTATCGGCAACAGTGTATACCAATCCCGATTTCGCCACAGGGTATCGCGCAAAGTTTCATCTGAAATGATGCGTGTATCAGGATGCAAGGTTATATCAACAGTTTGTATCGCGGCGGCTGTTTCTTCATCCAGTAGCAATCGTGAATCAAGTTGTCCATCAGCGACAGATTGTAATGTTTGCTGCGTAATCGTCGTCTCTAAACTTGGAAAAGCCACAGCAGGGAAAAATACCGATAAACCGTTTGATTGTGGAGGCGCTTGTGTTGCCGCTATTGGCAGTTGTGCGATGGGTGTATTGGTCGCAAAAATATTCGCTGTACTTGCTATCGGCTCAGGTTGTATTTCATCAAGCCAGTCTGCAACGTAAAAACCAATATACTCTGAAATGTGCTGCGCCCAGTATGTGTTATTATGCTCTCCTATTGGGTAGACATTGTACGTATATTCAAGGTCACGTTCCGATAATCGCTCTGCCATCAGTTCAAGACCCTCGGCAGCAAAATCATCCTCTCCCCTATCAAGCCATAAGCGCATCGAATCAATATTGGCTTGAGTGAGTGCTAACTGTAGTGGGTTATCTTGTGGTTCGGCTTGGTAGAGGTCAAAGAAGGCACTGTGTCCGCCAACCGCACTAAACAAATCAGGATATGTGAAGGCGATTTGATACGCCCAAAATCCGCCCCTTGAGATACCGCCAATAGCACGCTGTTCTCGGTTGCTTGCGATATTATACTTGCTTTCGGCATCAGGCATCAATTCTTCACGAAAAATATTAGCCCACGACAGTGAATCAAAGCGATTACGATTAGCAATGACATTGCCAAAAGGCATAACGACAACTAGCGGAGGGATTT